>JAYTAO010000135.1:0-1871 GCA_043737435.1 Rhodanobacteraceae bacterium
AATGGAAAGGTTTTAATTGCAGCGTCAATTTTTTTACGCAGGGCATCTAAGGAATCACCCTCGCTCTTGGTGGCGCGAATAGAAACGCTGGTACGCCCGTCTTGACGATTGATTGCCAACGGGCCGGGGGCGTTGCTGATGGTCACCAGCGCATCCAGTGGCACACTTTCGCCATTGGGGCGGGTCATACGCACCTGCTTGAGCGTATCTAAAGAAATGCTTTCCGAATCTTTAAAACGCAACCACATCGGCACCTCGCCATTGTCGGTGCGAAATTCACGCATGGGGGATCCACGCATCGCCACCTGCACGGTGCTAGCAATTTGTTGCGCAGTAAAGCCAAGGCTGGCCGCCCGCGCCCGATCAATTTGAATACGAATTTCCTTTTGATCGTTGCCTAAATCGCTGCGCACATCTTTAAGTTCGGGCACCTTTGCCTGCAAAAAGCGCACAATGTCTTGCGATAGGGCTGCTAGAACCTCACTGGAATCCCCAGCAATTTGCAATTCAATTTTATTGTCGTCATTGCCGCCCCCGCCCGCACCAAAGCCACCGCCGCCGCCAAAATTGGGCTTACCAATGGCAAACAGCGGCATGGTTTTCCGAATTTTTTCCTGCACTTGTGTGGGAGTCAATTTGCTATTCGCTTCATCAATCATTTGAATGCGCGTGCCCATCCCTCGATCACCGATGTAGGTATAGACATTTTCAATTTCAAATTCCGTCTTATTTTTTAATAAAAACTGCTCAAAACTCCGGCCTGCCTTCTCTAGCTCCGGCAGCGGATAATTCCCCTCGATCTGCCAGTCCGCGCGGAAGGTTCGATCCACTGAACCTGCCAAAAAATCAAACGTGATGAACTTGAACGGGATCGCAGTGCTGGCAACCACTAAAATCATGCCAACAACGGTTTTCCAGCGATGTGCCAGAGTCCAGCGCAATAACCGCGCATAGCTTTCCTTCCAGCGCTCGACAATCCTAATTTGACTTAAGCCTTTGGGCGGCTGCACGCGCGCGGCCAACATTGGAATAATGCTGACGCTAACCAGCCACGAGCACAGCAAAGCAATCGTCAGCGGAATCGCAACGTAATAGAAGAAAACACCCAGTTGCGTGGTGCTACCAAAAACGTTCGGCAAAAACACAATAATCGAGGTCAGAGTGCCTGCAGAAACCGCCAACTGCACTTTTCGGGTGCCTTCAATCGCGCTATAGCGGGAATCACCCGGATTTTTTTCACGTTCTTGATAAATGCTTTCTACTACCACAACCGCGTTATCAACCAGCATACCGACGCCCAGCAGCAGCCCCATCATCGTCAAAATATTGAGCGTTAAGCCAATAAAATACATCGCGCCCAAAGTCATGGTCAGGCAAATCGGCACCGCTAACGAAACCATCAGCGTGCTCGGCCAATGGCGCAAAAAGAAATACAGCACCAGAAGTGAAAACAGCGCACCTTCCCACCCGGATTTCACCAGTTCACCCAGCGAGCTTTCAACACCCTGCCCCTGGTCTTCCACCACAATCAAGTTCACGCCCGGTAATTCCCTACTGATGCGGTTGATTTCCAACATCACCAAGCGGCAAACCTCGACCAAATTCGAACTGCGCTCACGGTTGACGTCGACGCCAACGGCATAGATACCGTCCAAAATGCGGATCGCGTCGGTCTTTTGCGCCTTTAAGCGAATTTCGGCGATATCGCGCAGCCGAACGCCCGCATCCGTCACTTGCAGCGCGCCAATTTCTTCTAAAGTGTTCAATTCACCGACCGGCTGCACCCGGAAGCGCTGATTCGCATCGTGAATGAGGCCAGCGGAAACCGAAAAATTACTGCTCGCCAGCTTTCGCGCCAACTGGTTCAAATC
>JAYTAO010000136.1:0-4818 GCA_043737435.1 Rhodanobacteraceae bacterium
ACGAAGCCGCGTTTTTGCAGCGCGGAGATCTCGGCCTCGCTCAGCGCGCCAGCTTCTGCTGAAATGGCGTCCGGCAAATATTGGTGATGGATGCGCGGCGCTGCGGTTGCCGCTTGCGCATCGGCGCCACCGATTAACTCTAGCGCGCCCAATAACACCATCGTAATAATACGGCTGCCACCGGGCGTGCCCAGCACCGCGACGCGATCCGCGCCAATCATAAAAGTCGGCGTCATTGACGACAGCGGGCGCTTGCCTGGGGCAATCGCGTTGGCATCATCGCCCACCAAGCCAAAGGCATTCGGCACGCCCGGCTTGACGGAAAAATCGTCCATTTCGTTGTTCAACAAAAAGCCGGTTCCAGGTGCCACAAACCCATTACCAAACGGCAAATTCACCGTTTGCGTCCACGCTACCATCTGCCCGTCTTTATCGATGATGGAAAAATGCGTGGTGTCGGTACCTTGTGCGGCCATGCTGATGCCCGGCAGCATATCGCTCGGCGTGGCTTTGTCAGGATTAATCGAGGCGCGTAAGCCGGCGGCGTAGTCCTTGCTCATCAGCAAACGCACCGGCACCTCGGTAAAATCTGGGTCGCCCATATAGATCGCGCGGTCTCGATACGAGCGGCGCATCGCTTCTACCAACAAATGCGTGCGTTGCAGTTTATCCAACTTGGCAAAATCAAAGCCCGCCAAAATATTAAAAATACTGGCGAGCGCGGTGCCGCCTGAGGAAGGCGGCGGTGCGGTGATAAATTGGTAGTTCGCATAGTCAAATTGCAGTGGCGTGCGCTCTACCACATGATAATTTGCCAAATCCTGCACGCTCCAAATGCCGCCCGCAGCGCGCACACCGGCGACCAGTTTTTCTGCAAACGGGCCGGTATAAAACTTGGCAGCGTTGCTCTGCGCAATCATGCGCAGCGTGCGTGCCAGCTCGGGTTGCTTAAAATTGCTGCCTAAGGCAATGGCTTTGCCACCGCGTAAAAATTGACTCGCGGCCGCTGGATATTTCACCAAGGTCTCAACGCGATAGCCCTGCATCGCAAAATTTTTATCGCCCCAGGCATAGCCTTTTTCTGCCAAGCGGATCGCCGGTGCCAAGCTTTGTTTCAAGCTCAAACGGCCATAATGGCTTTGCACATGCGCCAGCGCCGCCGCCAAGCCTGGAATCGCCGCCGCCAGCGGGCCATTGACGCTCAACTCGCGATTCGGCTCACCTTTCGCGTCCAGATACATATCCCGGGTTGCCGCCAGCGGCGCTTTTTCGCGCGCATCAACAAAAACTGCGCGTTGACCTTCAGGCTTGTCCGGAAAATACAGCAACGCAAAAGCGCCACCGCCCAAACCTGAGCTTTCCGGCTCAACCACGCCCAGTGCTGCAGAAACCGCAACCGCCGCATCAAAAGCATTGCCGCCCGCTTTCAGCACTTCTAAACCAGCGGCAGTGGCGAGCTTATTGGCGCTGGCAATAGCCGCTTCCGGTGGTTTTGCGGGTGCCGCAATTGCAGCGGTTACAAATAAAAAACATCCCGTAAAAAACAAAGATCGCATCATTTAATTTTCCAGCAAGGGAAGGATAAGCACTTTAAATTCGAGCATCTAGTAATTGTTCGATTGAGAATTTTCTGACGCCGAAAACACACAAAGCAACGACACTTTAATGAACCAGAAATTGTCCTAGTTACTTCTGAGCGCGCAGTCTCTATACAATCCAAAATTCACAAAACTTAGAAATTACGATGAAACAACACAACACAACACAACACAATTGGTAAGTTAGCGCTACTTTGCGTAATTTTGCTGATTTCGGTATTTGAAAGCGCTCTAGCCAACACGCTTTTCACAGCGTCTACGCCGTTTTATCCAGGTCAGCCTGGGCAAAATATTGTCCGCCAACGTTGGGCCGACATGATTAGCCCCTCCGCATTCTCTGATCCTACCGCGACCATCAACCTATTTGATAATGCCACTGTTTCCGTGACTTGGCTTGCGCACGATCCGCTAGTACTTGCTACTGGCCTGATGCACCGTGCCGATCCAAATTCTTGCAATGGCTGCAGTCTAGGCATTGGTTTGTCGGGGGATCAATTGAATGGTTTCGCCTTCGTGAATGGCAAACAATTTGCGATAGAAACGAATAACAAAACCAGTCCGCCTCGGTATCTAATTACAGAACTTCAACGTGTGTTGCTTGACCCTAGAAACCCGCAGAATGATGTGTTGGCACTCAACGGCTTGCCTCTACTAACCACTCCCACGGGTAGTGTTTCAACCAAGATCGATTTTCTGGCGCTCGTTACCCCACAACTTTTAGCGATCGACCCACAGCTTCCTCTACTCAACACATACGTTGGCATTTTGAACAATGCGCTACAAATCAATAATGTCAATAAAACCGTTCGGTTCGTTGGCGTCCGCACGGTCGCTTCGAATATTGAGGGAAGGCACGCCTTCGACTTGCTCCAGAATCTAGCTATCAATGGCGATGGCGTGCTGGATGAAGTGCATGCCTCGCGGGATCTACTCGGCGCGGACATCGTGGTGTTATTTGCAAATAGATTGGGTAGCTTCAGCGGCGCCTCTAGCTATGGCACAGGTTTTTCCGTTGTTGAATATTCTACGCCCTCATCGACATATTACGCTCCAGAAACGTTTGCACACGAAGTGGGCCACACATTAGGGGCTGGGCATATATACCCCAGCGTTTCTACCGTGCCTTGTAATGGGGTGGCGCCTTACAGCTGTGGGCATCGGCTCACGAACCTTTCCCCGCCTGGCGCATCCTCAGCAGTAACATTAATGACCTACGGTGCTTATTGCCAATCTTCTCCCTGTGATTTAATCCCTTCATTCTCAGATCCACTGGTGTCCTACCGTGGGCAGCCGACCGGCATCGCAAATTTCGCTGATAACGGGCGAACCGTTCGCGAAAATGCCGATTATATTTCCGGCCTGCGTCCAGAAGGCGGGTTTGCTGGAGGCGTGGACCTAATCAGCTATACCCCCAACTATAAATTGGGGTCCAGGGTAGGTGCTATACAGCAGCTCAGGATGAGCTATGTGGTTGGGACGATCGCTGGACGCGCCACTAACGTGACAACACAGTTCAATTTCACCGATGGGTTCAGCCGCAGGCCCCTTTACTACCGCATTTTACCGGACCCCTTTACCGTCGCTGCAACAAGTAATAGTTCGGTCGGAAACTGCAGCGGAATGGCAAGTCCGGTCGGCACCGTTGAGTGCCACTTTGCTTGGATTGACACGCAGGGCCTTGTAGAAATCCCGTTTATAGTGGAGTACAGCAGTTCTGGGTTAAGGCCTTCGTTTACTTTTAAATTATTTGCCGACCAATTTGATGTAAACCCATCAAATAACAACAGCGAGTATGAAATTCCGCTGGCGTACCCGCAAAATTAACGAATGGGAGTGAACACGTGCGCACTATTAATATGGCCCAGTTGGTGTTTGCCAGCGTCGGCCTCCTACCGACGGCATTGGCAGCCTCAACGGCACCGTTGCAATTGGTGGAAGTAGCAACGCCCATTCAAGCGTTATTGCTGACCGCTTTACAGTGGGTCGATATCAATGGGGATCACAGGCCAGACTTAATAGTTACGGGCTATAGCCCCCCCCAAAATAGTAATTTTGCGCATGTGTACTTGAATTTGAGCAACGGCTTTGTTGAACAGGCCTCCCCCATCCGGCCGGTGGTGGGGGGCGCGATGGCGGTGGCTGATATCGATAGCGACGGCGACCCAGATTTAGTAGTCGCCGGGCAAACACGTACCGAATTTGATGTATGGCAGTACAAAAATGTGGATGGCCATTTCGAATTGGATCGCCAGGGTTGGTTAACGCCCTTAGCGTTTCGCAGTTTAAATTTTGGCGACGTCGATAGCGATGGGGATCCTGACCTAGTATTTGGCAGCTTCGCCGGTATAGCGCGCAATGATGGCGGCACTTTGCTAGCCACGGACATAGCCTTCAGTTTTTACGAACGCGGTGGTACCTCCAACTTTTGCGACGTCAATAGCGATGGCCGGTTAGATATCGTGCAAACCGGGATCGCCACGCCCAACTCCATCACGCCTGGAAGGCTTTGGTTGCAAAACAGCAAAGGGGGATTCCTTGCGACCAATGAACGATTTGCCATTATGTCCGGCCCCGGAGCTAAAATTGTGCCCAAAGATTTGAACTGCGATGGCCGCCAAGATTTGTTTTTTGGTGAGCCGCATCGTGATTCGGGATCGCCGCCCGCGATCGCCTATCTGCAAAATAGTAACGGCACATTCTCCGATATGGGCATCGGTGCTAATAATGCAGGAATTGCTACGGACGGCGGCCTCATCGATCTAAGAGGGGATGGCACGCCCGATGTGGTACTAACCGGCTATTTGAGTGGCACGTTGCTAGACCCGGCGGCTACCCAACTTTTTGAATTCATTGACGGGCAATACGTGCGTTCTAGTTTTGTGCTGCCCAGGTTTCAACAAACGACCATCAGCGCCGTAGATTACGACCTAGATGGCGATGAAGACCTGTTTATTATTGGCGAAGAACCCGACCCGGCGTCTATCGGGTCCACAATCGCGGGCGTACGTTTGTTTCGGAACGACACGCCACAAGCAAATGCGCGTTGCCCAGCGGGTTTGGTCACTAGTTTGCAGCCGGTACCATTGTCTTCGTGGGCGATGCTGCTATTGATTTTTTTAATGCTAACTTTTGCGGGTGCAGTCGGAAAACGTTTGGAAAGTTAGCGCCGCTACACCAAATCCGCCCGTAAATCCTCAATAAAATCAAGCTGTAGCGTGAC
>JAYTAO010000137.1:0-1867 GCA_043737435.1 Rhodanobacteraceae bacterium
CGGCGGCACCAGGGCAAGCGCCACGTCCGCGCGCGCCGGAGTTAGCCGCACACAATGTGGTGCTCTACGAGGTCCACGTCAAAGGCTTTTCCAAAAATTTTGCCGCCATTCCAGCGCCCTTACGCGGTACTTACGCGGGCTTAGCGCACCCGGCGTCGATTGCGCATTTTAAAGCGCTGGGCGTCACCACACTTTCATTATTGCCGGTGCATTACAGCGTATCGGAAGCGCATTTGATGCGGCAAGGCTTGAGCAACTATTGGGGCTATAACAGCATTGGTTTTTTTGCTTTGGAGCCCCGATGGGGAAGGGCCAATAGCGCGGCTGCGGATAGTGAGCCGGGTGCCTTGATTCAAGAGTTTCGTCAAATGCTTGATGCACTGCACACGGCTGGCTTGGAAGTGGTGTTGGATGTCGTGTTCAATCACAGCGCCGAGGGCTGTGAACTGGGCCCGAGCATTAGTTTTCGGGGTTTGGATAACGCCAGCTATTATTGTGCTCCAAGCGATGATTTGTCCCGTTGTGTGAATTACAGTGGTTGCGGTAATACTTTAAATATCGCGCAGCCACGCGTGACTCAGCTGGTATTGGATTGCCTGCGCTATTGGGTTGTCGAAATGGGTGTAGACGGTTTTCGCTTCGATTTAGCCTCAGTTTTAGCGCGTGATCACAATGGTTTTAATGGGAATTCTGGTTTTAATGCTAACGCGGCATTTTTTACCGCATTACGCCAAGATCCCATTTTAAGTACGGTGCGCCTGATTGCCGAGCCTTGGGATTGCGGCCCGCAGGGCTATCAATTGGGGCGTTTCCCATCGCGATTTATTGAGTGGAATGATCGCTTTCGCGATGCTATGCGCCGCTATTGGTTAGGCGCTGAGCTGCCTGCGCCGACCGTGACGCGCGGTGAATTTGCCCGCCGCTTTTGTGGTTCTAGTGATTTTTTTCAACACGCGGGCAAGCGCCCCAGTGCCAGCGTTAACTTCATCAGCGCCCATGATGGCTTTACCCTACTTGATATGCTGAGCTATTCGCAGAAACATAATCTTGCCAATGGCGAGCAGAACCGCGATGGCCGGGGTGATGAGCTATGTGCAAATTTTGGCGTGGAAGGCGAAACGATAGATTTAGATATTCAGCAGGCGCGAACACGGGTGCGGCACGCGCTTTTAGCTTCCTTGATCTTGGCGCAAGGCACGCCGATGCTGCTGGCTGGCGACGAAATTGCGAACAGCCAAGGCGGCAATAACAATGCCTATTGCCAAGACAATGCGACTGGCTGGCTGGATTGGCAAAATGCTGATTTGCAAACCTTGAAAGTGGTGCAGGCGCTGCTGGCTCTGCGAGCCTCAACGCCTCTGTTGCATAGTCCGAATTGGTTCGCCTCCGATCTCAACGACAGCCAGCGTGCCCGCGTTATTTGGCACGCACCGGACGGGCGCACGATGGCGATGCACGATTGGCACGACACCACGGAATGCGCGCTTACGGCCGAAATCTACGAGGCTAATGCCGAACAGTCCAGTATCCGTTTACTTTTTAACCCGGAGCCACAGGCGATGCGTTTTGCGCTAGGGCAGGGGCATTGGCAGCTGTTGTTTGACAGTAGCGCTACTTTTGCCACTTTCACTGCGAACGATAGCAACGCCATCATGCATAACCATGCCCTACTTGCGCCCGGCCGCGCTTTGTTGGTGCTAGGGCGGCCAGAACACGCATCTGATTTTGCTCCAACGCATGCTAAGGAATACTCATGATTGATTTGCAGCAACGCTGTGCCGGTGTGCTTTTACATATCACTTCTCTTCCCGGCCCCTACGGCATTGGCGACTTCGGCCCCGGCGCTTATCAATTCGTCGATTGGTTG
>JAYTAO010000138.1:0-4810 GCA_043737435.1 Rhodanobacteraceae bacterium
TGAGCTGCGCGCCGTGTTCGATGCCAACAAATACCATGAATGCGCCAGCGTCTGCTTTGTACGCTAGCCGCGTGCGTGGATTGTCGATGTTAGAAAACCATTCCAATTCAGTCGGCAGCGCCGCGAGCGCATGAAATTGCGGGTTGGTTAATCGACTCTGCGTTATGGCGACTGAGTTCGTCATGTCAACCTGTCCAACGTTTGCTTTTCAATGTTTAGGTCCAAAACCCGATCGCGCGTCAGAGTCGTCCAAATCTAATGGTCGAGCTTTGGGAGGGCACGCTCTTTCGAGAGCGGTTAGGTTTGCGTCCTCACTCGCTAGATCTAGAGTTGCGAACCTCCTGCCACCCTTGTTGACCATGTTACCTTTCGGAACTTTGACACCGTTTGAGTTCTGGAAAAACACCGCGAAAATCGTGTGCTGTTTTTATTGGTTCAAAAGCTTCCATTTTATGCTCTCTCGATGTTCTTAAATTTATGCTGCACTCAGCGTTTAAATAGGAAATTGATCCCAAGTCGACCCGTCTAAAATTCGGCCGGCTTTCACTTTGCCAACTTTAACCATGCGGATTCTGGATCCCCCTGCACCACGTACTTCCATACTTTCAGCGCGTGCAGAAATCGTTTCCTCAATCAACTGTTCTGGAGCCCAGTGGCCCCATTGGAACGTGTGGGATGAGCGCCGCAGTGCACGTTAAGCAATGCGTAAAATTAGTTATGTATTGCTAAAGGGCAAGCGCAATCTTGGTCGAAATAACATCGTTTCGTTTGCCAAGGCAAACAAAATATGCGGCCACCCGACGGCGAACGTCCTGGGTGACCTGTTCCCGCAAATAGCGATTCAGCGGTTCCGAACCACTGTCGAAGCTGCTTCGGTCGTGCGCAACATCGAGCGTCGCTAGCTGGAAAGGCGAATCAATCACTCAGTGCGTAAAAGCTTGCTACGACGAACAAACGCACGCTCCAACGCGGGTGACAGTTGCGGCGGTGCAATCAATGCTTGCGCATAGCAGCGCTGATCGGTCAACGAGAGACGGACAATCTCTGCTTGCTTGATCGCGCGTTGCGCGCCGTGCTGGACGGCAGTGACGACAAAATCAGTCACCGTGCGTCCTTGAACCTCGGCGGCGCGCTTGAGCATCGAATGCAGATCCAGGCTAATCCTCGCTTCTAGGCGGGCGGTAAACGTCGTCATTGTTTGTTTTCCTCGCTCAAAATATCGTACGGCCAGTTACCGTACATTTTAAGCGATTAAATGAAGCATCTCGCCGAGCGCCGGCCGGATTGTTGGGGCGCAGACACAATCCGCATACCACATTATTTTTTCGAGCCTGTCATATGGCTTGAATGGGATTTCATCTTCAGCCCAGTGGACCTTTTAGTTTGTCGAACCTATGAATTCCCACGGGTTGATCAGCTCAAGCCGGGCCGCTTCAAAGGGCGACCTGTCACGGGTTGCCACCGTCATGCCCCGCGCGGCCGCCGTTGCTGCAATATAGCCATCCGCCGTGCTAATCGCTTTGCCCATGGTTCGTGCATGCGCGCGCAATGTCGCATAGGCATCCGCTGCGGCTTCGTCAAAGGGCAAAATACGACCTGCAAACAGCGGCACGACGCGCCGTTCCAGATTTTGATGCAGCGTATCCTTGCGCTTGCCTGGCGGTAAAACAGCGACACCATAGCGAAGCTCAGCTAAGCTGATCGCCGCCAGATACAGCGTTTCAACATTCTGCGCGTCAATCCAGGCCAAAACCGCCGCATTGCCAGCCAGTCTAAGTGGCTCAGACACCACATTCGTGTCGAGCAGGATCATTCAAAGCTCAACGGTTCGCTAGCCTGATCTTGCTCTCGCACTAGATCAAAGCCGCCAGCCTGCTTTCCAATGTCAGCTAACAGCGAACCAAGCTTAATGCGCCCAGCGGGCTGTATGGCAGTTTCAAGTATGGTGCGAATTTCGGCCTCAGCACTACGTCCATGCGAGGCAGCACGCACGCGCAACGCACGATGCACTTCTGGCGTGACGTTTCTGACAGTTATTGTAGGCATGACATCACTCGCAGGGTTCGATGGGTTTGCCATCATAACAAAGAAATGCTGGCGTCGTCGTGACCTTGCGTGTATTACGCCGTCAGAAAGGCACGATAAAATATGTTATCGAACCTTTTCCTCAATCGTAGAATCCACTACGGCCTCGCGTGGGCGCGAACGTCAAGACCTACACACACGATCGGTACGACGTAGATAGTGCGACCTGCGATACTGGTTAGGGAATCCGGGAGAACAATACATGGGGAAGAAAACCCGAAAAAAGCGGGTTCACAGATTTGCACGAGTGACAGCAGATTCTGACTTTCTGCTGCGTAACATGCGTGTGGATCAGGAAAATCAGTTTCATAGGCACATCGAGGCAACACGCGCGTTGCTTTGCCAATATAAGCGCGTGGACGCAGCAATTGCTTTAAGTGTTTCCGACCTTTGCCCAGTCAACGCGGGAAGCCCCATAAAGCACATCTTCGCTCGGTCACCTACCATGTTTGGGACGATTTCAACCCTTCGGTTTTTTCTACTTCCGATCAAGCATCGAATTTCGACCTTTGGCTTTCCGTGGATGGCGAATTTCCCTGCTTGCCCTCGTCACGACCAAGGGCGGACAGAAATATGAACTGCAGCGATTCATTGATTTGCCCGGAAGGCCAACGGATTAAGTGGCACTATATTTCTAAATCGCGATTTTGGTGATACGTTTTTACTAGAAATGTCAGTCTTACAGCAAAAAACCATAGACACCTATTATCTTCAAGACCCCCCATGCCACTGTCACAATCTGCGGCAAAGCTCTCGGCCTTTGTGTCGCTGGAGTATGTATGCGAGTACTGATTGTCGCCTTAATATTTCTTGCCAGCGTCTACCTTTTAACGGTGACCAAAGTGAGGTTGAGCGGATTCGGTTTTAGGATTGGGCCGAATAACTGAACGCAAAAACCCAAAAACCCAAAAACCCAAAAACCCAAAAACCCAAAAACCCAAAAACCCAAAAACCCAAAAACCCTAATGTATCGTGTACCGTCCCATCCTTTTCGGCTACCCCTGGTGACTTTCGCATCAACGAGAATGGTGCTGCGAGCTACTTGCTTCCGATCTTATATTTGCCAGAAACCGTAAATTTTCAAAATTCTCAATAGCAAGAAATTAAATGCTGCCTGTGACGCGATGAAACACAATGCACACTATCTAAAAGCCCATCATTTATATGATTAAAAAAACTTTTGGCATACTTTTTAAATTGTTCTTGATCTGCTTTTTCTCAATTGTCGTGTTTTACACAGGTCTGTCATTTTTTGGGCTTTGGACTATCGCTAGACTTGCACACGAAGAAAATACGCGGAGCGAGGCAGAGAAAAAATATATAGCTGCTAATATACCGCCAAAGCCGGTAGAAATTAGAATTGAGGGTTGCCCGTCGGGTTCTTGGAACACGAAACTATACGGTTATGTCGAGATTTTGGACACGAAAATTGAAGTGCCGTGTCGTTTAAGCAATGGCAAATATTATTTGGTAGGGCGGCAATTTTCTTTACATTGGCCTGAATCTTTGCGAAACGATGCAAATAAAAAACTATCATTTAGTGTTTTATTTGAAGGAACCCCAAACGTATTTTCATTAACAGACTTAGATACTGAGCAAACACCTGTGCCGATGAAAGGCTTTAGTCTTGTTAAAGTGACTCTTCCAAAAAACGGTGCGATGTACTTCGACTGTGGTGATACAGGTTGCCGAGGATGGGCTGTAGTCTCTCGTAATTTTAAAGCATTGATTAATGTGCACAGTGACAAAAATATTGTGCCAGAGGATTTGAAGTTAGTCGTCGACCGCGTATTTTTAAGAGTTATATAAAAGGGAATAAACTTTGCCTTATATATTCACGCCACCGCAACAAGTGGAAATCACCATACAAAACAATCAAGCCCCTGCAGTTGGCCAGCCCGGCACTTTCTCTCCCATGTACGGTTACATCGCGGAAGTGCTCAAAACACCTCAAGCAGGCATACGACCAGATACAGATCCGTTCGTTCTGGGTTCCAGACTGTGGTTTACCGGTGCTTTCTATGCCAATGGCGGTGCCGGTGCGCCTTCACGGCTAATTCGCGAATACACCCAAACCCAAGGTATTTTGCACTCAGGACAGCCGTTTGCCATTGGTGTAGGGCCAATCGGCTATAACGATGTTTGCGGATCAGGCGCGCGCGTTTTCTATCACCCAAGTCGGTCGGGTGCCTGGGCAAACGCTGAGTACGATTTTTCGTTTTCCGGGCGTACTGGAAACCCCAAGTTCCGCAGCTAATCCCGTAACTCATTGATTTACTTAGCGCGACCCAAGTAAAAATGACACAACAGCAGGTACTTTGTCCGGTTTTTGCACAGCGAGCGCCGCGAACAGCTCAAGCTGTGTCGGGTTAATTTTTCCGATGCCTGAGAGCGTTTGCGTGCCAACGCGCACGCGATGCTTTTGCAGCTGATGCAGCACTTCTAGCGTCGTTTTTGGACTGTGTGCACTACCGTTTGCTTTAAGGCGCATGCGCATTACCCGATACATCACCAGCGCCAGAAAGCAGATTAATGCATGCGCGCGAATGCGCTCTGGCAGGCGATGAAACACTGGCGCGATCTCCAGGTCGCTTTTTAATACTCGGAATCCGCGCTCAATGTCGGCCAATGCTTTGTAGCGCTCAATGATTTTTTCAGCGCTAAAATCTGGCACATTGCTCAATAGCACAAGCTTGCCGTCAAAACGCTCCGCAGCCTCAATCGC
>JAYTAO010000139.1:0-1861 GCA_043737435.1 Rhodanobacteraceae bacterium
TCATCAATAATCACTTCGACATGGCCGCCAATCACCGAAAAAAACGTGTTGGTGTAGTCGTTACGCAAAAATACTGTTTGCCCAGGTGCGACCGTCACGATGCTGGAATCGATCATAAATTCGCGCAGCTGCAGCGGTGTAATCGTGGCCAAGTGCGGCGCATTCGCCTGCACTTGCTTAAGTGATTCCTCAACCGATTTGAAGCCTGGGAGCTTGTTGAACTTGACTTCCAACATCGGCTCGTCCGCTGGTTTCACCGCCCGCCCAAGGATGTATTCAATGACCTCGTAGCCCTGATTCATCGCTTGTTTGATCAGCGGGTAACCACCTAAAGCGCCGACAATATACAAGCCTTTGATATTGCTTTCATAAGTCGGCGAGAGCGCCGGTACCGCAGACGGATCTTTACTCGGGAAAGTGACACCACAGGCTTCGACAAAGCTGCGTGGTGGGTTTGCGCCCAAACGCGCGATCACCCGGTCGCACAGAATCTGCGCGCGGCCTTTGGGCGTGGACAACCACATGCGCCCAGGCTTACGCCCGACTGGCAGCACATCCACTTTTTCTGGTGCCGAGTTGAAGTAGCACTCCAGCGTCTTATCTTCAACGCAGCGCGAAATTGATTTGAGATTGCCTTCTTTGGCGCGCGCAAACTCTTCACGGCGGTTGACAATGATCACCTGATTTTGCCGACACAGGGCCACCGCATTTTCAATCGCGGCATCGCCCGCACCAACAACGATAATGGTTTCACCGGAATACTCATCGGGATCATCCAGCTGGTATTGTACGAACGGCGCTTCTTCGCCCGGAATGCCCATTTTGCGCAAATTGCCCTGCAAACCCACGCCGAGTACACAAAAGTCCGCCATCACCACGGATTTATCGGCACAGGTAATTTTGAAGCCTGGGTTTTGCGGCTCGATTTTGGTGACTTCCGCACCGTAACGCACATTGACTTTCAGCGCCGCCGACCCGGAATCCCATTCGCCCAAAATTTTCTCGCGCGTGCCAGCCTCAAATTTCAGCGGCGAGCGCAGCGGCAACATGTCCGGTTCGGCCATGACGTGCTTGCCTTTCTGATAGCGATAAATGGTGTTGGAAAGCTGCGGGCTGGCCTCAAGCAAGATATGCGAGACATTTTGCTCCGCCGCACGCGCCGCTGCGGACAAGCCACCTGGGCCGGAACCGATAATTGCAATTTTAAATTGATCAGCCATCGCAGACACCTTGAGCGCATTTCCAGCTTCAGAGTTTACGGGTTCAAAGCGGTTCGGCAATGCTTTGCCGGCAAGTTTGGGGGTTTGTTTGGTTCTGTACTTGGCGAACCGACAATAAATAACATTCGCCGCATTTAAAATGAGGTTTGCATTTTTGCGATGCGCTCGACGAAATCCGTTCGTGCTGGGCTTGAAACAGGTGTTCTGAAACTAAAAAACTTAGGCGTTGAACCGAATAGCAACTTTGAAGTGATGATCCTCCGGGGGCCACAGAAGGTGGCCGGTGGGTCGAAGCTGCGAAGCAGCGCAGGCCTCTTCAAAAAGCCAATTCGTCGCACTGCAGCCACAATCTTTGTGATGCGCCAAGGCTGCTTTAGACAAATGCGGCTCTGTCCTAGGACAGGCTCAGGGCGGACGACTCTAATCTAGATTGCGGCGCAGCGCCGCTTAAAGAAAAAATTGCAGCGCAAGAACCGGAGTGTGTCCGTTGAGGCGTCCCGTTAGCCTAATTGCTCACCCCAAAAATGGACCCCGGTAATGCACACACAATCCAAAATACCCCGATCTATCGTAACGCTCAAAGTAAGCGGCATCGCGACCCACGAGGTCACGCAAATTCGTAGCGGTGCACCCGATGCGAA
>JAYTAO010000140.1:0-4800 GCA_043737435.1 Rhodanobacteraceae bacterium
CGCCGAGCAAATATGGCGTGTTTCCAGTCAAGCGGATGCAGCAATCAGTATTTTCAAGCTATGCCAATTTAAGCGTCGCGCTATTCACCAAAACCCTTGCTGATGGGGTTGCATTAATAGGCATTGCCGCCGATGAAAATTTTGACTTCTACAAAATTGACTATGCGCTAGAGAGTTCGCCTAATATATGGTTTGATTTAATTCCAGCGCAATCTGAAGAATTTTTCGGTGGCACATTTAATGTCGTTACCTTGCCTGAAGTGCGCAATTATCTGTTTCGGCTCACGGTACAGGATAAGGCGGGCAATACCGCGGCCAGTTATAGCCGCGCGCGCAATGAAGCACCGCCTGCCGCGATCCAAGGTATTTTAATGGCACCTAGTCATATATCGCCGAATGGTGATGGTGTGCAGGATGAATTTAAGCTTGATTTTAACGTGACGCGGCCAGTATCGCAGCCAATCTATATTTTGGATGCGGCTGGCGTCGTGTTAAGGACTATACCGCTTACATTTTCTATGTCGCAATTAGGCAACCAACAACGTGCGTTGACAGAACTTGGGAATCTGCCCGATGGTGAATACTCGGTTAAGTTTGGCGCGACGACGCGCACTGTGGTGGTTGATCGCATCGCGCCCACGCCGTGCTTGATAACGGAACAAGTACCCACGCTGATCTCGTCATCCAGTTCTGGGGCGTGTATTCGCCTTGGTGAAACGCAAGTAGGATTTCAGCCAACTTATCCATTTGGAAAAAATTATGAACTTTCCTATTCGACCGTGCCTGATATTTACGCTAACATCGTTTTGGAGCGCAATCGGCTGACTGAGGCGGTTTGGTTGACGCTTGCAACACTCCAGCCTGCCGTAACGCGCCCTATCCGTTTGCCACTATCAATTTCTGATTTTGATGCGAGCAAGTTAAGAATTCGATATCAGGATTTGGCGGGTAATGTTTCAACTTCAGCTGTTTTGGAAACGCGCCCAAATTTAATTTTTAGTGCGGTAAGTTCGAAAGAACGCCCAGAGCTAAACGAGCTTGTTCAAGGTGACAATACGCAGCTTGAAACAATTTGGCAATTGGATACCGAAAATCACCTATATCTTCATTTTGAAGAAGCCACCTTTACCAGGCTCAGTGACTTTTTTATTGAAATTAGCGATACCGAAGAGAACTCGGTTCCGAGATTGTTTCCAATCTCGGATGCAGCGCTGTCCACCTCGAATTATTTGGTTGCGCTAGCGCATCAAAGGTCAATCGCCGCGGGTGTTCCAATTGCGCTTGAGCAGCGATTCATACACCCAATCAGGGTTGAACTTCCAGACACCTCTGCGTTTGGACTTAAAATCAAGATCCGGATTTCTGGCAAAACAACTCAAGGTGATTTCATTTATTCAAACTCTGTCAATATCTTGCGCGTTTCGATTTATGGGCCATATGAGCTATACGCCGACAAACCTGGAAATGAAAACGTAAATTACCAACGTATTCGCGAGCGATTGATACGTGAGTTGCCGCCACCACCCTTGGTAATCAGCGATATAGAGAAGCAGCAGAATTATATTTGGATTCATGCTAATACTGATTCCATTTTACCTTTATCGCTTGTCGCTTTGTCTGCACCTGGTAATATTCCTGGCGACTTGGAAGATTCGGCCAGTTCTAAAAAACTTATTTTTAATGATGGCCGTGACTTTGTATATTCGATTGATCGAATTAGAAAATTCTATGATAATTGTGCGTCACCAACTTTTGAGCCTCCCGGTGAGTACGCCGGGTTTGACTTCGCTTTTGATTATAAATCTCGTAGGTATAGATCTCTTCGACTTTTACCTGGGCCGGGTAATGAAATTCCTGCACTTTATATGGGGAAAAAACCGGCATTTAATTGCGGTCAGGGGACAGTTAAGGTTGAAGCGCTGGATGCCGAATGCGAGAGCGTCATACAAAGATTGGATCTGAAGTTTGACCAAGTGTGTGCGCGGCCGGACTTGGCTAAAAAAATTGATATATTCGCCGTTAATTTGTGGACCGGTGAACGTAAGGATATTTTTGCTCAAAATAGTCCGACTAAACCCTGTTCACTTACAAATGGCGCTCCTTGGTATCAGACTCAAATTGACGTTAGTTCTTGGTCCGAGGGGCTGTATAAATTCGCGGTTGAAGTTGGCGGTGAGGTGGGTGATACATCCCTGTTTCAGGGCACGTGGGCTAGCCATATGATGATCCACCACGAACAGCCCCAGCTTCGCATCGATAGCCCGCGTGGTAATTTTTGCCGCATTGGCGGGATTCGGCCTTTGCTGGTTTCCGGCAGGGCATTAGCGCCGCGCTTTGGTGCGGATTTAGAACTCAAGTTGGGAGGCGAAGAAAGACTCGTTAAAATTGAGAAGGTTAAAGCGCTCTCGACGTTCGCACAGTTTCCGGACAGCTTTTTATCCAACGACTTACAAACTCGTCTGCAAAGCGAGGATGATTTTTTGATCAAAGCCAAGCTTCGTAGCTCCAATGGCTTGTCGGCTTGCTCTGAAACCGCATTCGAATACGATGGCAATGTGCGGGCGACGCTAGTTAACCAGCCCAGTCCGTTCAGCACCGGTGTGCCGCGCCTGGGCTTGAGCCGGGTTGGCGATGCAGCTTATCGATCAATCGAATCACGTTTTAGCGTTAGTGAAAGTCTTGTCCACCAAACCCGCTTGGTTCCGGTTACCGTAAATAGTTTGGGCGTGGTTACAGAAACTGGTGCTGGGCTGGCGTTTGCACAAGGGCCATTGAATTCGAACGGAAGCGTCGGCGTTAACGTTGCGATTGCCTTCGACGGCAGTCCAGCCGGCAAACCAGCTGCGGATGGCTTGTATTTGGTCAAATCGTTGTTCACCGACGATTGCCTCAATACCAAAGCATCCGGCCCATTGTTGGAAGTCGATTCGACGCCACCCACGGTTACGCTTCGTAGTCCACTGAATGGCGCCGTCATCGCCGCGTCGGTAGCGACTGAAATCGATGCGTCAATAGTGGACAAAAATATGAAGCAGTGGCAGTTAATCGATGCTGCAGGGGCTGTGTTGTTGAGTGGTACCCAAGCCACCGATGGTGTTATTGGCAGTTGGAACACTGCGCAACTGGTAGGGCCGCAGACGTTGACCCTGAAAGCCATTGATGTGCTGGGCAATAAGCGTGAAATTAGCTTTAGCGTCACGATTACGGTGTTGCCGCCCAGCGCCGCGCTACTCAGCTACACCGCCACGCCTACCCTAATTTCCCCAAACAGCGACGCCGTGCTCGATGAAACGCAACTACGTTACAGCCTAAAAAATGCGGCACGGGTGACGTTGAAGGTGCTGGGCGCAAGCGGCGTGGTGGTGACACTTGTTAACGATGAGCTTAAACCCGCGGGTAATTACAGTCTTCCTTGGCGCGGTTTAAATGCTTCAAATGCTGTGGTTGCAGATGCTGCATATCGCGCGGAAATTAGCGTGTTGGGCTCTGGGCCTGGTGCTGTTTTGGAAACTGAAAGTCTGATCTTGTCGGTGGACACTACGCCGCCACTCATTGAGGTTTTGCGGCCAAATTCGGCTTTCATTGATGCCTCGGGCTATGCCAAAGCGCGTTTCAGCGATCTGCATTTTGACTTTGCCGATGCTGAAATGATTCCTCCTGGCGCGAATATTTTGCCGCAGCGTTTGGCAAATATCCCGGAGGGCGAGCAGTTTCTGTTTGATTTAAGCGCATTGTTGGACGGCGAAGCGCGGCTGCGTTTGGAAGCGCGCGATTTGGCGGGAAATCGTGCGCTGCTGGAGCGCACCTTCACGATTGATCGCACGCCGCCCGTGGTGGCGCTGGTGGTGCCGGCGGAAGCAGCACTTTTGGCGACGCGACTGGGCGTAGTGCAGGTGAAAGGTTCTGCGACCGATCTGCATTTTGCCAGCCGGGAATTGAGTTTGGAAAGTACTGCCGTGGGTGCGGTAGCGCAGGTTTTACAGACCGCCACAACGCCGGTTAACGATGCCGAATTTTATAGCTTCAACCCCAACGTAGCGGATGGCAGCTATCGCATGACGCTGAAGGCGACCGATGCAGTGGGCTTGAGTGCTACGGCTATGCGCACCATTGAAATTGACAATACGCCTCCCGTGCTCAGCATCGATACGCCCGTCGCTGCGGCAATTATTGGCGCGCAATTAGAAGTGCGCGGCAGCGTCGCGGATGCGCACATCGAGCGCTACGCGGTCGCGATTGCGAATTTGGCAGACGCCGCAGCAAATCGCTGGACTGAGTTGGCATCGGACACTGTCGTGCGCGATCACGCCATATTAGCAAGCGAAAGTCTGAGTAATCTGGCGGATGGCGAATACAAGCTGCGCTTGAATGCGGTGGATAAGCTGGGGAATAGCGCGCAGCAGGTGATTGCGGTCACGCTCGATTCGCAGCCGCCGCCCGCGCCGATTAATTTGACGGCGACCGCAACCGACCAAACCAACGTCGATTTGCGTTGGAATGCCGTTGATGTGCCTGACTTGGCGGGATACGCCATTTATCGCGAGGGCATTCGCCTCAATATGGCTCTGAATGTGCCAGTCAGCTATCGCGATTTGAATGCGCCGGAAGCGCAGCTGCACTATCAAGTGGCCGCGATTGACCGCGGTGGTAACGAGTCCGCGCGTTCCAATATTGCTGAAATTTCGCTTGATCGCACGCCACCAGAGGTTGCGATTGTGCAGCCAGTCAATAATGCGCGGGTGCGCGGCGATTTTGAAATTATCGGCACCGCCTACACCACGCAAGATGATTTTGCCCGCT
>JAYTAO010000141.1:0-4798 GCA_043737435.1 Rhodanobacteraceae bacterium
CCTCTTAGCCGCCGAAGCCCGCGCTAGCGAGCCCCACCGGTGGCCAATTCTCTAGTTTCATGCCCAGCGACAATCCTTTTTGCGCAAGCACGTCCTTAATTTCTGTAAGCGATTTCTTGCCAAGATTCGGCGTCTTAAGTAATTCTACTTCAGTGCGTTGAATCAAATCACCGATGTAATAAATACTTTCCGCCTTCAAGCAATTCGCCGACCGCACTGTAAGCTCAAGATCATCAATCGGACGTAACAGCATCGGATCAAACTCTTGCCGGCTTGGCGCAGGAGCCTGCGTTTCAACCCGCTTGACATCAACAAAAACAGCCATTTGATCGACTAATATATTGGCAGCGCGCTTAACCGCCTCAACGGGATCAACCGTGTTATTGGTTTCGATATCAAGAATCAACTTATCAAGATCGGTACGTTGCTCAACCCGTGCTGCTTCCACCGAATACGCTACGCGTAAGATTGGCGAAAAAGAAGCATCAAGCTGCAAACG
Source organism: Rhodanobacteraceae bacterium (assembly GCA_043737435.1). Classification (GTDB taxonomy): domain Bacteria; phylum Pseudomonadota; class Gammaproteobacteria; order Xanthomonadales; family SZUA-5; genus JANNYA01. Next base: position 500 of record JAYTAO010000141.1, read on the forward strand.
ACCGATTGGACGTGCCTCATCATCTGGAAGTCGACGGCTAGTTGCTGGCTCATAGCCAACTCCTTTTTGCACCTTTAGGCGCATCGTCAACGTCACATCTTTGGTCAAATTGCAAATCACGTGATCACGATTGACAATCTCAACGTTATGATCAACCGTGATATCACCTGCGGTTACCGGCCCTTTGCCTTTTTTCGAGAGCGTTAAAGTAGTACCGGTTCCCTGATGTAAACGGATTGCAACTTCTTTTAAGTTTAATAGAACGTCGAGTACGTCTTCTTGCATGCCTTCCACGGGACTGAATTCGTGCACCACACCGTCAATTTCGACTTCAGTGATAGCAGCGCCAGGAATGGAGGACAGCAAAACTCGGCGCAAAGCGTTCCCAAGCGTGTGCCCAAAACCGCGTTCTAACGGTTCAAGTACTACGCGGGAACGCGTACCAGAAACACTCTCCACTGAGATGTTGCTGGGGCGTAATAGCGAATTAGATGCCATGAAGGTTTTCCGATTACTTCGAGTAAAGCTCGACGATCAAGTTTTCATTGATGTCACTGGACAAATCACTGCGGATAGGAGCACTTTTGAAAGTTCCCACAAGCTTCGCAAGATCAACGTCGCACCAGCTAGGGATCGAATCCATCTGCTGTGCAAGTGTGGTCGCTTCCTTAATACGCAGTTGCTCTTTCGCCTTCTCTGCGATTGAAACGGTATCGTCAGCCTTGACTTGGAACGAAGCCAAATCCACCCGTTTGCCATTGACGACAACCGCGCCGTGCGAGACTAGCTGCCTCGCTTGAGCGCGAGTCACCGCAAAACCCATGCGATAAACAACGTTGTCTAGCCGACATTCGAGAAGCTTCAACAGGTTTTCGCCCGTTGCACCTTTCTGTGCAGCAGCTTTTTGGTAATACAACCGAAATTGATGCTCAAGCATGCCGTAAATGCGGCGAACTTTCTGCTTTTCACGCAACTGAGTCGCGTAATCAGAACTTTTCGCTTTTTTAGCAGCACCGTGCTGACCAGGTTTCTGCTCCAACTTACACTTACTGTCCAACGCGCGGGCTGGACTCTTCAAAAATAAATCAGTGCCTTCGCGACGAGCGAGTTTGCACTTTGGACCAATATAACGTGCCATATGTGATGTCTCCCGGTTTAAACGCGACGCTTTTTAGGCGGTCGGCAGCCATTATGCGGAATAGGGGTAACGTCGATGATGTTGATCACCTTGTAGCCGATCGCATTAAGCGAACGGACCGCACTCTCGCGACCAGGACCAGGACCCTTAATTCGAACTTCGACGTTCTTCACCCCATAATCCAACGCCGCGCGACCCGCCTTATCAGCAGCAACCTGCGCCGCAAACGGCGTACTTTTACGGGAACCACGAAAGCCCGCGCCGCCAGATGTTGCCCAAGAAAGCGCATTACCCTGGCGGTCAGTCATCGTGATGATGGTATTATTAAAAGACGCTTGCACGTGGCAAACGGCATCAGTTACAACGCGCTTGATCTTCTTTTTGACCTTCGCTGCGGCAGGCTTGTTCATTGCTCAAATCCTTTGAGTCTGTACTTTGTCTGTCTGTCTTAAGCTGCTTCGTTAAACTGAATTTATTTTAATTATAAAAGCAGCAGCGTATGTAAAACTCATAGCTGCGCTAGCAGCTATGGCTTGAAACCTACTTCTTGATTGCTTTACGCGGGCCTTTACGGGTTCGCGCATTCGTCTTGGTGCGTTGCCCGCGAAGCGGCAGACCACGACGGTGACGTAAACCGCGGTAGCAGCCGAGGTCAATAAGTCGCTTAACGCTTATCGCCACCTCGCGGCGCAAATCGCCTTCGACCACAAACTTAACAACTTCCGCGCGGATTTTTTCCACTTGGACTTCGGTCAAGTCTCGAACTTTCGTTGCCGGATCAACGTTTGCCGACTGGCAAACCTTGCGCGAACGCGTGCGGCCAATACCATAAATACTGGTCAGGCCAATCCAAGCGTGTTTGTTGACGGGTAGGTTTACGCCCGCGATACGTGCCATTGTTCAATCTCCATATTGACGGCCGCTATTAGCTCTCTAAGATAACACGTATTTCAGCATTCGAGAAAGAATGCCTAATATCATTCAGCTTTGAGACTAACGCGGGCCAGAAGTGCGTCCGATGCCTTTAAAATTCGCCTTGCGTAATACGCTTTCGTATTGGTGCGACATGAGGTGGGTTTGCACCTGCGCCATGAAGTCCATAACGACAACGACAACGATTAACAACGAAGTACCGCCAAGCTGAAACGGTACGTTGAAATACTTATTAATTAAATTAGGAAGCGTGCATACTGCAACTAAATATAAGCTGCCGATCAAAGTGAGGCGGGTAAGAACGCCGTCTATGTACTGTGCAGTTGCCTTTCCGGGCCTAATTCCGGGAATTAACGCACCGCCTTTCTTCAAGTTTTCCGCCGTTTCTGTTGAGTTGAACATCATGGCAGTGTAGAAGAAGGCGAATCCGATGATTAGTACGCCATCCAGTACCAGATACAGTGGCTCGCCTGGAGATAAAACATTCGCGACGCTGCCTAACCACGCCATCGAAGGAATGTTGCTAAACCATTGTGCAGCCGAGGCAGGAAGCAAAATTAAACTCGAAGCAAAAATAGCGGGGATAACGCCGGCCATATTCAACTTCAACGGCAAATGTTGCGCCTGATTCACGTACCCCTGGCGGCCACCACTACGTCCCGCATAGTTGACAGTAATTCGACGCTGCCCGCGCTCCATAAACACCACAAAACCGGTGACAGCAACAGCTAGTGCGCCAACAAATATAACCGACAACCAGTTCAACTGATCCTGCGCAGCAAGTTCAAATGTTCCAGCAACTGCGGCTGGCAAACCCGCCACGATACCAGCGAAGATGAGCATTGAAATACCGTTACCAATACCTCGTTCTGTAATCTGCTCCCCCAACCACATCAAAAACATTGTTCCCGCAGTGAGACCAACAACTGTAGTAAAAATGAAGCTAGCGCCAGGATTTATAACACCGCCCGAATTTTGCGCCGCCATCGCGACACCGAACGACTGAAACAACGCCAATCCAACTGTGCCAAAACGAGTGTACTGATTCAGCTTACGTCGGCCTGACTCGCCTTCTTTTCGTAGTGCCTGGAGACTTGGTACCGCCGTTGCCAACAGCTGCACCACGATAGATGCCGATATATAGGGCACAACGCCGATAGCAAACAACGAAAATCGTCCTAGCGCGCCTCCGGAAAACATATTAAACAAATCAAGGATAGTGCCCTTTTGGCTTTCCATGATTTGCAACATCCGGGCTGGATCGACCCCAGGCAACGGAATAAAGGAACCAAACCTAAAAATAACCAACGCTCCCAATAAAAAAAAGATACGTTGGCGTAATTCGGTTAGCCGCCCAATCGATGCGAGGGACGGCGACGTCGAAGTATTTGCAGCCAATTCCTACTCCACCTTTCCGCCAGCCGCAGCGACTGCTTGCGCAGCACCTGCAGTCAGGACTAAGCCCTTGAGCGTAACAACACGGTTTAATTCGCCACGAGACACAACTTTCACCTTGGTTACTTCCGAGCTGATCAAACCAGCAGCACGTAAAACAACCAAATCAATGACGTCAGCGCTCAGGTGATTCAATTGATACAAGTACACTTCACCGCGGGAGGCCTTGATTTTTGAGCGAAAACCAACCTTCGGCAACCTCCGTTGCATAGGCATCTGACCACCTTCAAAACCTGGCTTAATTTTGCCCTTGCCCGTACGAGCGTAAGAACCTTTATGGCCACGGCCACAAGTTTTACCGATTCCAGAACCTATGCCACGCCCAACGCGGAAACTTTTTGTGCGCGCGCCAATGGCGGGTTGGATTGTATTTAATTCCATAGTCATCACATTCTCCGGGTGCTATTAGACGACGTCGACCATATATCGCACTTTTTGGATAAGGCCACGCACTTGTGGACTATCCTTAAGAGTGCGCTGGCTGTTGAGCTTGCCTAGGCCAAGCGCCTTAACACAGAGACGGTGACGACCCGGCGTCGAATTAACACTACGAACTAGCTTGACCGTAACGGTCAATCCCTCAGGCTGCTTGACCATCTTCCTCACCCATTAATGCTTTCAATGACTTTCCGCGCTTGTGCGCAATATCTTGCGGCGACGAAACCATTTGGAGGCCTCGAATCGTTGCACGAACTAAGTTAATTGGATTTCGCGAACCGTATGCTTTCGCTAGTACGTTTTGAATTCCAACCACTTCGAACACCGCGCGCATT
>JAYTAO010000142.1:0-1855 GCA_043737435.1 Rhodanobacteraceae bacterium
GTGGCAAATTTCTTCGCCATATCCGCCTCCGAGCTGTAGTCCAAATTGACCTGCACGGTGCAGGTGCGCGTCATCATATCCAGGCCCAAACTGCCGCGCCCTGGCATGTAGTCGCGCATGATTTTGTAGCGGCCTTTGGGCATCCACGGCATTTCGTCTTGCCGCCATTTTGGCTGGAAGCCCATGCCTAGAAAGCCCACACCTAGCTCATCGCCGACTTCTTTGACTTCGCACAGATGCGAAGCTGTTTCGCAGCAGGTTTCGTGGATGTTTTTAAGCATACCGCCACTGAGTTCAAATTGGCCCGCTGGCTCTAAAGTCACAGACGCACCATCGCGTTTAAGTGCGATCAAATTGCCGCCCTCAATTACGCGTTCCCAGCCAAAACGCGTCATGCCTTCCAACATCGCACGAATGCCGCGCGCGCCTTCAAATGGCAAGGGCCGCAGGGTTTCGCTGTCAAAACCGAATTTTTCATGCTCAGTACCGATGCGCCAGTCCGCTTTTACTTTTTCGCCACCGGCCAAAAATTCAACCAACTCGGCTTTGCTCTCGACCGGGCGTTCGTTATTGATGCTGACGGGTGAACTCATAGAATTCCTGCTCGATTATTCGAAAAATATCGAACATTCAGTGGGGCTGAATTGGCAAAGCTCAAGCGATGCGGGTGAAATTTGTTAGTGCCAGCCGACTTCGTACCCTTGGCAAGTCGAGTTGCCGAAAATTTTTGGAAAAACGTGGCATTCCCAATGCACTTCGCCTTCATGGATGTGCGCTTCCAAGAACACGCCTTGCCCAACCAAAGTGCCGGTGTAGACCAAACTGCCTTCGGAGACACTCGGAGCGCTAAAACCGTTTGGTGCCGAACACGTCAACTTGGGTTCTTTGCATGGGCTGACTGTCTTATTTGCTATTAACGCGCGTGCCACTGCTTGCTTGCAGTCGGCAACGCTAGCAGCGAACTGCGTCATCTGAAACTTGGCAATAATGATGCAACTAATGGGCAGCAGGGCGATAGCCAGCGTCGCGATTTTCAAGCGGCGTATCAGTAAATTGGACGATTCTGATTCACTATTTTGATTTGCTTGAGCAAAACGCGAGTAAAATCCGAACACTATGGAAATTAGCGGCGCGCCCAATGCCAGCACCAGCCAAATTCGTGGTGGTTCTAGAGATCCTGCCAAATAGGCGCTGATATTGCTGACCAAAAGGCTACACACCCAAATAGCTGCGCAAGCTCCGCGCTGCCCGGATCGGGAAATGGCTAAGCCAACGAATAAAACCAAAAATGCCGGAAATAGAAAGAACAGAAACATGAGCGACCTTGGCTTGGCGAATTTGCAGCCACAGATACCAGCTAACTGGACGCCTGGGTTGATATGTCTGAGGCGTATCGTTACGTAGCCGGTTTGGTCGCGCTATTTTGACCGCAAAACGCTTTCACTTGATGCATCAATACTTACACCCCAGATTTTGCCGGCGCCAACGCCCCATCCAAAGCCGTGCGCTCATCAAAGACAAAGCAATCGCCTTGATAGTGCGCCGCACCACACAGCTCGAAATACTTCAAAATCCCGCCATCCAACTGATGCACGTCACGAAAACCCATGCGCTGCATTAACGGCGCGGCTTTCTCGCAGCGGATGCCGCCGGTGCAAAAGGTCACGATCGGCTTGTCTTGCCACTCGGCCAATTTGGCCTCAACGGCGTCGGGGAAGTTGCGGAACTGGCCGATGTTCAAATCCACCGCCGCTGCAAAGGTGCCGCGCTCAAACTCAAAGCGGTTGCGCGTATCCAGCAACACAAACTCTTTACCGGCATCAAGCCACTGTTTTAGCAGCTCCGCCGTCATCCG
>JAYTAO010000143.1:0-1850 GCA_043737435.1 Rhodanobacteraceae bacterium
TCAGCTAAACGCGGCAGGTAATAGTTTTTTTGCTCGTCCGTGCCGTAGTGCAGCAATAATTCTGCAGGACCAAGCGAGTTGGGCACCGCGACCGTGCTACCCAAAGTTCCAGAGATGGAGTTCAGTTTTTGCAGCACGCACGAGTGCGCAAATGCCGAAAAACCCAAGCCGCCGTAGGATTTAGGGATGATCATGCCAAAGAATTTATTGCGCTTGAGATAGTCCCAAACTTCCGGCGTCAGATCGGCGCGCTCATGCGTGACTTCCCAATCATTAGTTAGTTTACAAACCTCTTCGCAAGGCCCGTCAATAAATGCTTGCTCCTCGGCATTAAGCTTGGGTATCGGCTGGCTGAGCAATTTGCGCCAATCTGGCATGCCGCTAAATAATTCGCCTTCAAAGCCCACCGTGCCGGCCGCCAGTGCGATTTGTTCGGATTCGGAAAGCGCGGGTGCGATGCGTTCGTAAAAGCGCAGGAACGGCTTGGTCACCAGCGATTTGCGCAACGCGCCGATATTGAGCACCACCAAAGTCGTGCCCAGCAGCGTCCAAATACTGGCATTCACCAGCCAATGTGCGTGGCTAAAGCTGGCACCTATGCCGTAGGCGCCTGCGGCGGCAGCAACAAGGAGCGCTGAGCTGGGCAGGCGTGAAAGTCGAAAAAATGTCAGCACCAGAAAAGCGGCGACAAGACAAGCAACTGGGATGAAGTTATACATAAGCGTGCTCTTTAAACAAATGGGGTGACTACAAACAAATGGATTTACTACGTGAATTGATTTTTTTATTGCGATTTTTAAACCTAGAAACCGCAGTTGGACGGACAAAAGGGTGCATTTTTTTGGCGTTCCAGCAAGGCGTGAGGAGGCAGCATGCTCATTGCCTGCAACGACGAAACAACGATGCTGGGGCGTAGAAAAAGTGTGCAATTTTGTTGGTAGCGACCTTCACCCACAAGGTGAACTTCGGAATATCTAAATTATTCAACATATTCATAGCTTTATCGGAGTTAGCTAGCGGTCAACTGCGGTTTTTAGGTTAAACAGTGAGGCTGCCGAGATAGCGCTCTATCTCGGTCGAAAATTGATCGTTACGGTCCCCAACAATCATGTGCGTGGCGTCGCTAATTTCGCGGTGCTCCGCGTGCGGGACTAGTGCTTGGAAACTGGCGATCGTGCTGGCGCTGACGACATCGGATTTGCCGCCGGAAAGCAGCAGTACCGGGCACCGAACTAAACTTGCGGCGGCTTCCAGACGCGGAATATAGCGTTCGGAGGCTTTGGGAATGTGTTCTAGCAGCCGGGGGTCCCAATGCCAACGCAAGCGGCCATCGCTGCCCGCACGCAAGTGGCCGCGCAAGCGTTCCGGGTTCTTTTGATCCCGGTGCGGCAAGTAGCGCGAAACCTCGGCGGCTGCCTCTTCCAAGGAGGCAAAGCCATTTGGGTGCGCGCGCATAAATTCGAAAATGCGGCTGACGCCGGCAGCTTCCCAACGCGGGGTCACGTCCACCAAAATGATCGCGCTAAAGATGTCGGCCTCGGCCTGCGCGAGTAGTGCCAATAAACCGCCCATTGAGGCGCCCACCAAAATAGGTTTGCCGCCATCAACGTGAGTGTAGGCACGCGCCAGTGCGGCCAAATCCCAAACGAAGTGATCCAACTCGTAGGAACCATCATCGCTCCAGGCCGAATCCCCGTGTCCGCGCCCGTCCAAAGCTAGACCCGGCCAACCGCCTGCGGCTAGGCGCAACGCGGTGCTGCCCCAACTGAGCCGATTTTGCCCAAAACCGTGCGTGAAAATAAGTCGACGCGTATGAGCTAGCGTTAAGTTTGGCGCGGCATCGTAGTGCT
>JAYTAO010000144.1:0-4781 GCA_043737435.1 Rhodanobacteraceae bacterium
GAAGTGGAGTACGCCGAAAAAATCGACCCGGCGGTGGATGTGATGTTCGCGGTTGCTGATGCAGGCAAATTAGCCGCGGCTTTCGCCTTGACGACCAACGTCACCGACGCCTATGCGGTGATTTGGACCACGACACCTTGGACATTGCCGTCCAACCAAGCAATTTCGGTCAACCCGGATTTGGCGTATGCGTTGGTAAAAACACCGCGCGGGCACTTGATTTTGGCGCAGGCGTTGGTGGACCGCTGTTTGAAGCGCTACAAACTTGACGGCGAGATTGTGGCCCTTACCAGCGGTGATCGACTGGAACGCTGTGATTTGCGCCATCCGTTTTATGATCGCGCCAGTATGATGATTACCGGTACGCACGTGACCGCGGAAGACGGCACTGGCTTAGTGCACACCAGCCCGGCCTATGGATTGGATGACTTCTACGCGCTCAAGCGCTACACCGAGGAAGTGCTTAATCCGGTGCAGGGCAACGGCCGCTATGAGGCGGAGCTGCCGCTATTTGGCGGCATGAGCACGGCTGAGGCAAACCCAAAAATCGTTGAACATTTGCGCGAGTTAGGGGTTTTGCTGGCCGATTTTCAATATCCGCATTCGGTCGCGCACTGTTGGCGGCACAAAACCGCCACTATTTTTCGTGCCGCACCGCAGTGGTTTATCTCGATGGACAAAGTCGGGCTGCGTGATACCGCGATGGCGGAAATCAAAAGCGTGCGCTGGATTCCGGGTTGGGGGGAGGAGCGCATTGTCGGCATGATTGCGAATCGGCCCGACTGGTGCATCAGCCGCCAGCGCACTTGGGGCGTGCCGATTGCCATTTTTGTACACAAAGAAACGCTGCTGCCGCATCCGCGCACGGTCGAATTAATGGAACAAGTGGCGCTAAAAATGGAGCACAGCGGCATTGACGCCTGGTTTGAGTTGGACGCCGCTGAGTTGTTAGGAAGCGAAGCGGATGAGTATCAAAAAACGCCTGATATTTTGGACGTGTGGTTCGACTCCGGTGTCAGCCATGCCTGCGTCGTGGATGCGCGGCCGGAGTTGGCACCGGCGCCTGCGGATTTGTATCTCGAAGGCTCGGATCAACATCGCGGCTGGTTTCAATCCAGTTTATGCGCCTCGGTGGCAATGCACGGGCGCGCGCCGTATCGGCAAGTATTGACGCACGGATTTACCGTCGATCAATTCGGCAAAAAGATGAGCAAGTCCGCCGGTAACGTGGTTGCGCCACAAGACGTCATTAAACTGATGGGCGCGGACGTACTGCGGCTGTGGGTGGCGGCGACCGATTACAGCGCGGAGATGAATGTTTCCGATGAAATTCTCAAACGGGTGGGCGAAAGCTACCGCCGCATTCGCAATACCTGCCGTTATTTATTGGCGAATCTGGATGGCTTTACCCCGGAAATGGCGCTGCCACACGGGCAGCTGCTAGCGATTGACCAGTGGGTATTGGATCAAGCGCATCAATTGCAAACGCAAATTGAGGCGGCGTACGACAGCTATCAGTTTCATCAGGTGTATCAGCAGGTACACGAGTTTTGTTCGGTCAAGCTAGGTTCGCTGTATTTGGACGTGCTAAAGGATCGCATGTACACCTTGAAAGCCGATTCCATCGCGCGCCGCTCAGGGCAAACTGCGATGTTTCATGTAGCGCACGCCTTAGTGCGCTGGGTCGCGCCGATTCTGAGCTTCACTGCCGAAGAAATTTGGCGCCATATACCTGGCGCGCCCGACCAAACCGGCGGCTCTGGCAGCGTGTTCGTGCAGACCTGGTATCGCGATGTTCCGGCTCTGGCCGCCGATGCAGCGCTGGGCTCAGCAGATTTTACGCGGTTAGGCGAATTACGCGAATTGACCACTAAGGCGCTAGAACCGCTGCGCGCGGCCAAGTTAATTGGTTCGGGCTTGGACGCGAGCTTGACCATTTATTCCTCGACAGAAATTAGCTCAGCGCTGCTGCATAAACTTGGCGGCGAGCTACGCTTTTATTTGCTGGTGTCTGACGTCAAAGTATTGAGCGCCGCTGATGCGCCAGAAGGAACGTCGTTTTCGGACACCAGCGGCGGCCTAATGGCAGTAATCGCGCACGTCAGCCACGACCCTAAATGCGCGCGCTGCTGGCACCACCGCCCGGATGTTGGCAGGCATAAGACGCACGCTGCACTATGCGGCCGCTGCATTGAAAATGTCGATGGCGCGGGGGAAATGCGTGCCTATTTCTGAAAAGCTTGTTTCTGAGAAGCCTATTTCTGAGAAGCCTATTTCTGAGAAAGCTATTACTGGCCCGCTGAAAGCTAGCTGGCACGGGTTTCTAATAGCGCTGGCCATGCTCTTGCTAGCGGCAGATCAGTACAGCAAGTGGCTGGCTGTTAAACACCTTAGCTATGGCGTGCCGGTGCCTGTGCTGGAGCCTTGGCTCAATTGGACGCTGGTGCATAATTTTGGCGCGGCATTTTCTTTTTTGAGCCAATCGGGCGGCATGCAGCACTGGTTTTTTGTCTGCATAGCCGCTGCTGCCGGCATAGGTTTGCCGATCTGGATTGCGCGGCTGCAAAAGCACGAGCGGGTGTTGAGCGTCGCGCTGAGCTTGGTGTGGGCAGGTGCGGTCGGCAATTTAATTGACCGCTTGCGTTTTCGCTACGTGGTGGATTTCATTCATGTGCACTGGAAGGATGTTTGGAATTATCCGGTCTTTAATATCGCGGACTCCGCAATTACCGTTGGCGCGATATTGCTGATTAGCTATGAATTGCGGGCTTGGTGGCGGAGCAGGGGTTGAAATTACAGTTTTTACTGTCGATCCGCTTGATTAGGTGGTATGAAAACCACCTGAAAGCTACATCTAACGGTCGAATTATTTAGTGGGCGTAAGCACTTTGAGCGCGCTTACCAAAGCTAACTTGCGCGAATCTTTGCACTCGGGATCACCCTGACAGGAATTCGCCATGACGCTTTCAATGCGATAACTCAAGCGCACCCGTTTGCCCACCAATGACGTCTTTTCGCAGATTTCAAAGATCGCCATCTCGGTGAACTCCTTGCCTTTACCGTCTTTAAGCGTCAGATAGCAAGCAACATCACCGCTCTGTAAGCCGGTCAACAGGCCGCTGGTTTGCTTAGTTTCATTACCAATTTTGACCGTGTTGTCAACCCCACCAGCTGCACGTGCGCTTTCGGTCTGGGCAATGGCGAATGTCAGGCCCAGAACAAGCGCAAGCGCGTATTTTTGCAGCGACGAGTGCTTGCTGAAATAGCGGCGCAATAAAGACTCGCCGGTGCGGGCACATAGCTGTGATCCAACAGAACGACCGCTGCGCTCACGCGCAAATTCGTCGGGGAAGATCAAGCGCTTCGGATCTATGTTGGCGCTCGCAGATTGCGCGCCTAACATCTTTTTAAGAACGAAACACATTAAACTAGCCACAGATACATTCCTTTCTCACATTTTCGCCATTCTCATCGTTACTGGCAGCCGTCTGCAAGGTGATCAGCTCGAAAAATGGCCGGGCAAGCAGTACTGCGCAAAATATAGCCCAAATTGCAACGCTGCAGCGTATGCGTGGCTATATTGTCAGTAAACTGGAATGGATGGTGAGCAGCGCGCTTGGCATCCCGCCCGCATTACTTGAACAAACGAACGCGCCAATAAGGACATCCCGACGCGCAGTTGTATGTCGATAATTAACTAACAAAATATTTCACGGCTCCCTACAATGCAAAACTCAAATTTTCCAGGCGGGTCCTACCCATCGCTCGTCTCGACGTCGGCAAAAGAATCTATCAGTCTAATCGTAGGCGTTGCAGCCGTTTTGATATGGTCTGCAATTGCTCCCAATGATCGGCTGACGTGGTTTATGGAAATCATTTGGGTGCTTGCCGCGCTGCCATTGTTGATCATTACGCATCGGCGATTTCCGTTGACCCGGCTATTAACTTGGTTGATCGCGATCCACTGTGTGATCCTGATTTACGGCGGAAAATACACTTACGCACTCACGCCCCTTGGGGAATGGCTGCAAGCGGCTTTGGATCTGAAAAGAAACAACTATGATCGTCTGGGGCATTTCGCCCAAGGCTTTATTCCCGCCATTCTGGCGCGCGAGCTATTACTGCGGCACACGCCTTTGCGGGTGGGTGGGTGGCTGTTTTATTTGGTGTGCGCAGCGTGCTTGAGCTTTAGCGCTTTTTTCGAATTTATTGAATGGTGGGCGGCGGTTTTGCTGGGCGGTAACGCCGATGCCTATCTAGCAACCCAAGGCGATGTTTGGGATACGCAATGGGATATGTTCTTAGCCCTATGCGGGGCGATCACAGCGCAACTGACGCTGGCGCGAGTACATGATCGGCAGCTTGGGGAACGGGTGATTTGACACGTTCCTGTGGCTTGGCTCGACTCATGCTGCAAGCACAACCGTCACGCAATTGCTTTGGACTTCCGGGCTCGAGCCTTTTTCCCCTGCACTGTAATTGCGTCCGGCCGCGCCAAAGCTTGCCGCAAAATTTCCCGCTTCTCCAACGGCAATTAGTGCAGGGACGCTTGCGCAGATGCTGCGTTTTTTCCCAGCTCAATGCCTTCAGCGATTTGAAAATCTGCCGAGCTGACTCCTGCGATTATGCTAAGCGATTGCCGACTCGTAACACAAAAGCTTGCCATCGGGATCGTCCCGATGGCAAGCGTTACATCAATTCAACTCATTAATGCGATTACTCAAAGCCGTTGCGCAGCAAAATCAACGGTACCAGCCGTATCACCCCAATCGAACTCTGAG
>JAYTAO010000145.1:0-4748 GCA_043737435.1 Rhodanobacteraceae bacterium
TTTTATCGCTTCGCACCCGCTGAAATTGCGCAAACTGAGCGCGCGCTAGTCAGCGCCATTCTGACGGCGGCAAAGGATGGGCTGCTGACAGGCGATCAAGCACGCATGCAGGCGGTTTTGCAAGCACGCAACGCGGGTTTAAACTGGGCAGATACGGTTGCGGGTGATATGGAGCGCCACTATTCGCCCGGCCGAACCTGGGAAGCGACGGCGCGCACCTTGGTTGAGTTAATTGAGCTGGGCGACGTGCTGGATTTGGCCTCAGGTGATGGTGCTTTAGCGCAGCTAATCGCACCTCGAGCACGATCTGTCACCTGTGTGGACGCCAGTGCCAAAGTCGCGGATGCGGCGCGTAAACGGCTCGCGGCGTTCGGCAATGTGCGGGTGCTGCAGGCGGATATGCATGCGCTGAATTTATCGGCGAGTACGTTTGATCAAGCGCTTTTATTGCAAGCTATTCCTTACACCGATCAAGCGGGTTTGCTTTTCAATGAAATTGCGCGCCTGTTGCGCCCTGGGGGCCGGGTGATGGGCTCGGCGTTAGGAAAGCATAGCTTTGACACTGAAGTGGCCGTGTTCGGACATAAAAATTTGGGCTTTGAGACTGTTGAACTCCAAAATTTTCTGGCAGCGTCAGGGTTTGTCAATATTTCTGCCCAAGTCGTTGCACGCGAGCGCAAAGCCCCCCATTTTGACATCGTAGTTTTTAGCGCGACGCGAAACTAAAATTTCCATTTAATCTCAAGCCATGCCTGTGCACGGCGAACCTAACTAAAAGAGTCTTTGAGTATGTCTAGCCTGCCGTATCTAAATCCCGAACGTACCGCCGCCCTCTATAAAGCTGCCGCCGAGCGCATTTTGCTGATTGATGGCGCGTATGGGTCGATGCTGCAGAGCTATCATTTAGACGAGGCGGGCTATCGCGGCGAGCGTTTTCGTGATTTCGCGCATGACGTCAAGGGCAATAACGATTTGCTGATATTGACTCAGCCTAAAATTGTCGCGGCCGTGCATCAGGCGTATCTAGATGCGGGCGCGGATTTTCTGGAGACCAACACCTTTAACGCCACCAGCATCAGCCAAGCTGACTATCACATGGAAGGCTTGGTGCACGAGCTGAACTACGAAGGTGCGCGCGTTGCACGCCAGTTGTGCGATCGTAAAACCGAGCAAACGCCAGACAAACCGCGCTTCGTGCTGGGAATTTTGGGACCCACCAACCGCACGGCGTCAATTTCGCCCGATGTTAACGACCCAGGTTTTCGCCTAATAACTTTTGATGATTTGGCAGTCAGCTATCGCGAGGCGACCTTGGGGCTGATTGAGGGCGGTGCGGATGTGATCATGATTGAAACCGTGTTTGACACCTTGAACGCCAAAGCCGCACTTTTTGCGCTAGATCAACTATTTGCTGACAAGGGTTTTCGCATGCCGGTGATGATTTCCGGCACGATAACCGATAAATCCGGCCGTACGCTGTCCGGTCAAACCGCCGAAGCGTTTGCGTATTCATTGCTGCATGCAAAGCCCATGGCAATTGGGCTGAACTGTGCGCTAGGTGCATCGGATTTGCGCCCTTATATTGAAGAGATTGGCCTGGCCGCACCGCGTGCTTTAGTGAGCACGCATCCAAACGCAGGTTTACCGAATGCCTTCGGTGGCTACGATGAAACACCTGAAGATATGGCCAAGGTGATCGGTGAATTCGCCGAGAGTGGGCTGGTGAACATCGTTGGCGGCTGCTGCGGCTCAACGCCACGGCATATCGAGGCGATTGCAAAAGCCGTGCATGGAAAAGCGCCGCGAGTGGTAGCGCGGTAAGTCTATCCTCCGCACGAACAGATCTGCGGTAGCACCAACTACGACACGCTGAAAAACGTGATTCCTAGCGCGGGCGTGCAAAATGCCAATAATTTTGAGCGTTGGGAACGCAGTTATAGCTACGACGCACTCAACCGCGCTAGCGGCGGCAGCACCAAAATAAAGGTCGCTAATCAGCCGCAGTCGACGCCGAATCAGCAGAGCTATTTTGATCGAAACGATGGTCGCGCCAAGCAAATGCGGTATCCGCAAAGCGCCATTGATCAACCGCCCGTGTCGACCTATTTGGCTTACAACGGCGTGAGTGCGCTCGTGAAGGAAGAGTTTGCCGCCGATTATGTTGCTACCAACCCGACCAGCAGCCCAGCGATTCATCAGATAACCATCGACCGATGGCCGGGGCTAGTGAACCCGGAAAGCTATGGCGTGACGGCATCGAACCGTGCCGATTGGCGCACTAATTCGGTGTTTGACAGCTCCGGCTGGCTATCACAGCCCAGTGCGTGAATAGCAGCGGTGTGTGCAGCTCGGCAGTGCCGAGTACGACGGTGAATGTGCCGTTGGAACAGGAACACACATCTGCTTGCGCACTGCATCTGCTAGCCGAAATCTGGCGCTGGACGTGCGGCGTCACGCTCTGGAATAGCCAGATCGACGTCGTTTTGGGAGCCGAACAGCACAGTCATAATCTCGGCAAAATGCGGTGCTGGAATATTTGGCCCGCGCAAGGTTTCGGCTAAGCCGATTCTTGCGTGCGCCTTCTGTAGAGCGCTGATGTGCGGCAGCGACCTGATGCAAGCTGGCCTTGAGCTCAGGTGAAATTTTGCGGATTAACAGGCTGCTCATGGGTTGTTACTCCTTGCTGGTATCAATGCTTTCGGTTTGAGCGTGCGCACAAGATTTATGTCAACGACATGGGTCAGAAATTTATTTTTTTTAGGGCTTGTCGTTTCCGCACCGATTTCTCGAACTTGTTCTATGAAACCGCCGTTTTGGCGGGCAACTCGAGTAATTGTTATGAAACAAAAAGCCGCACTGATTTTCTTCGTACTATGTTGCTTTATTGCCACCTCAGCGCACGCTTGGCGGCCGGAACCGGGCCTATACAATCGTCCGGGCTTAGGCGGCACGGGTTTATTTGTCGAATTTATTGATAACTATGCCTTTGTCGCTGGCTTCGTCTACGATCGCGCCGGCAATCCGGTCTGGATTACCGCCCAAGGCGATCTAGTTGCGGATACCCAAACCTCAACCGCACTCGGAAATCCCTTTCTGGTCAACAGTTTTACCTTGACCTCAGCGTTTAATGAAGTTCGCGGCGGCCAGTGCATAGGCAGTGTTGCAAGCTGCCCCTACCGCGCCAACACTCCGGTTGCCAGCACCGGCAGCCTGGTCATTAAATGGGTCAATGGCAATGATGCGACTTTGAACTGGGGCTACGGAAGTGACCGCACGGGTGATGTGCCGCTCGTGCGTTTCAAGCAAGCATTGGGGTTTACGCCCGGTGATGAAGTGCTGGGTGATTGGGATGTGGTGATCGGCCCATCAATTGTTGGCGCAAGTGACTACACCGCCGAACGTATTCGCCTGACCACCAGCGTGGCGGTTTCAACCACTAAATGGACGCTTACGGGCTGTGTGATGCGCCGCAACAATCTGACGCCGAACAGCCGCGGTGAATGCGGTGCTAGCCAGGTGAGCGGAACAGCCGAAATTCTACCTACCGGGCCTACCGGAAATCTCAGATACGTAAAATATGTCCTTCGAACGTTGGCTGGCGGCCTTCCTGTGCGCAAATATTCAGTCACCTCAAGTGGTTTTTTCGTCCAAGGCACATCTATTGGCGATTTCGCGGAAAGCGTGGTGACCATTTGCGGTGCGGATGTGAACTGTTCAACCAATGAATTGAGCGGCGGCAATACCCGAGTTGGCACGATGTATCGAGCCTACGGCAAGCAATTCGTACTAACGGGTGTGGGCCGCTAATGCTCCAACCCCAAAATTTAGGGTGCCGATGAAAATATTTTTCAACGCTTGTCGTTTCCGCGTCGAATTCTCATTTGTTCTTTGAAACCGCCGTTTTGACGACACAGGATCAAAGCACAAGGCCAAAAATCGAGCAAGGCTAAAAACCGAAGCAAGGCTAAAAACCGAGGAGGCTAAAAACCGAGGACATCCATCTTTACCAACCAAAATACCAGCGGCCTAAAAAGCCGCTGCCATTTGCATATTTTTCAGTCAAATCCGCCCAAAACGCAAGCCAAAACAATTCCAGCGCCAACGCCACCAGCCGCAATCGCGGCTAATAAAATCATCCAATGTCGTCCTAAATCTTGTTCAAAATTCGCGCAAAACCAATCCCAAACAGCGTTCGCTGGCTGATTTCCTTAGCCTTGTCGATCAATTCCTCCAATTCCCCAACTACGCGCCAGTACCCCGAACTTGCTCAATCATCGCGTGCGTTTCGCTGTCGCCAACGCTAGCAGTTTCTGCAGGCCGCCAAAGCGGTACGCCATGCGCCATTAACACGCGCCGTTTGGCTTTACCAAATAGGTACAGCCCTTGGCCAACTGCCAATTTAAAAGACTTCGGGCCGGGCTTGGCTTTCGCCTTGATGGTGGCGGGCGTCAATTTGTGCGTAACTTTCGCCATTGTTGGTATCTGGTTTGTTGGTATCGGCATAATCGCCTTAGTAGTACCAACGAATGTAACTGCGTATTTGCCCGGATACCATCAACCTAGCTCGTACGTCTTTGGACACTAAACCCATAAAAAAACCCGCTGTTGTGCGGGTTTGTGGACTTCACTGGACTTGCTTGTACATCTGATTGGTGCCCAAAAGAGGACTCGAACCTCCACGGGTTGCCCCGCTAGTACCTGAAACTAGTGCGTCTACCAATTCCGCCATCTGGGCACGCGAATGGTCA
>JAYTAO010000146.1:0-1834 GCA_043737435.1 Rhodanobacteraceae bacterium
ATCGGCATGCACTATCAAAGAGATAACACCTTTCTTTAAGTCGAAAACGGCCAATTCGTCGGCCAGCATCAGCACCACATCATCTAAGCCAAGCTCATCCGGATTGGCGTCGCTTTTTATTTTTGGCTCAACATAACTCAGCGTTTCAAAACCGAAATAGCCCACCAGCCCGCCGGAAAATTTAGGCAAATCGGGCACGTCGGCCACTTCAAAACTGCGCGAAATCGCCGCAAGTTCGGCAATGGGATCGGTCAATTCGCGGCTTTCAAGCAACTGCCCATATTCTTCAATGCGCAAGGTCTTACCACGCAATCTGTAAATCCTTTTCGCTGGCAGGCCAATAATCGAGTAGCGGCTCCAACGATCACCACCCTCCACCGACTCCAGCAGAAAACTATTCGGCTGATTCGCTAGTTTCAAATAAGCCGATAGCGGCGTGTCTAAATCGGCGCGCACTTCGCGCACGATTGGGGTGCGGCGGTAGCCGTTTTTGAGCGTGGGAATCTGTGCGGTCATGGCCTTCCTTGGCAAAGCGTTCTCGGTCTGAAGTATGCACAACTACGGCGCTAATGCATCTTTTTGGGCATTGCTCGAAAAAATGCACTCGCCGGCCATTTCTTGTCTAAAAAAATTAGCCTCTGCAACCCGGCCTCACTCCACTACACTGCATTTGCGGTCGGGTTTGAACGCACCGCCTTCGGCAGCTCCTCCTTGAAGTCATTGCATGCGCCTTAAATTTCTACCTTTTTTAATCTCTTTGGCCCTACTCGCAGGCTTGATTGCACTTTTGCCACTATTAGTCGACGTGCAAGAGTCGGTTTCGGCCAGCGGCACTTTGGTCGGTTTATTTCCAGGTTTCGGATTAGGTTTGGTGTTGGCGACGTGTTCGTATGACGAACAGGCGGGGTCGCGCGGCCTATTGTTTGTGCCCTTGGCGGCACTATTGGGTATGTTAATGGCGGTTTTGTGTTGGGCTTTTGCATCCATCGTAGGGGCGAAACCAACGCTATTGACGCTAGGTTACGCCGCAGTGAACCTTTTTGGCGCGTGGGTATTTTTTGCCATCGTACGTAAAATTTATGTCGCCAAGCTATCTCACCGCAAAGTCTTGCTGACCGCTTGTGCAAGTGCGGCGGCGACATTAACGCTGCTGTTTTTTCCATTGACGCCATTTCTACACGGCGTAATTGCGGCCGCCTGGGTAAGCTGTGTGGGCCTTGGAATCGCGCTGATTTCAATGCGTCGAAAACGTCGTGCCCGGGCTTAAACCTTAAACTTGAAATCGATTGCATCGCAAAATTGATGAGCTCATGAGTATCAATATTTCAAAGCAAAAAACCGATGTCGTGATCGTAGGCGCGGGTGTTGCCGGCCTTTGTTGTGCCTACAACCTAGCCAAAGCCGGGCGCAGCGTGCGGATCGTGGATCAAAGCGCGCCGGGTGCTGGGGCAAGTTTTGGCAATTGCGGCATGATTTCCCCGTCGCATGTCTTGCCGAACACGCTGCCCGGCTTGCCGTGGAAGGCATTCAAGTGGATGTTCCAGAAATCCGCGCCATTTCGGGTCGTACCGCAGGCAAATATGGATTTCCTCAGCTGGATGTTCGGCTTTTGGCAGCGCTGTAGCCGCGCCCAAGTCGAGCGAACGGCACCGGCCATTAGCGCGATCTTGGCCAGTTCACGTACGCTGCTGCACGAACTAATCGCGGTGGAAAAGCTGCAGGTGAATTACGCTCAGGACGGCTGTATCTATGTCTACGCGACGCCACAAGCGTTTGCAGCAGAAGGCGCTTGGCGCCCGGTTTATGATGCGTGCGGCGTGCGGGTCAATATTCA
>JAYTAO010000147.1:0-4740 GCA_043737435.1 Rhodanobacteraceae bacterium
AGTGGCACGAGTTCAGTAGGCGCCAATTTTGGCGGCGGCAAACGTGCCAGCGTGGCATACGCGGTCATAAATCGACTGAGCCCGCCGGCGCGATCAGCAATAGTGGCTAGGCCATCGCGCATATCTTGTTCCCAATCTAGCGCGCGCGGATCACGCGCTAAGATGCCGCCTAAGCTCTGCGCCATGGACCGAATCGGCGTCAGGGAGTTATTCAGCTCGTGCCCCAGCACGCGGATTAAGCGCTGCCATGCGCCGCGTTCTTCTTCGCGCAGAGCGCGCGTCATATCGCTCATCACCAGCAGCTGGTGTTCACGGCCACGATCCCGAAACGTGCGCCGGTGCACTTCGAAGCGTCCCTGTCCACCTGGGAAACCATGTGGCTCCACGCGCTCGGCGGAGCCGCCTAAAAACTCCGCCAACGCCATGGCGTGTGCAGTTATGTTGCCAATATCTTTCGCGCGAATTCGAAACAGCGCCAGCGCACTTTTGTTGGCCAGCCTGAGCACGGCATCTTCATCAAAAGCGAGCACTGAAACATCGACTTCATCCAACACTTTATTAAGTAAAGCACTGGCTTCTTGCGCGCGCAGTCGCTCTGACTTAAGCGTTTCCGCAAGCATATTGACTTTTGCGACTAAAGTACCCAACGCGCCCGGCCGGGTGCTGGCGCGCAAGGTGTAATCGCCCTCACGCAATGCTTCTAATAAATTTGTCGCCGTATTAATCGGATAGAACAATTGCTGTACAAAGCGGCGAATGAAAAAAACGGTCGCGCACAAAGTCGAGATCAGCGCTAAAAGTCTAAAGTTTATTTGCCAATCCACATAAAACAGCGCAGCACTGGCGAGCACCACGCCCGGCGCTGCCATCAGTGCTGCACGCAGCAATACGGTGCGCTCGAAGCTGGTTTCTTTAGCCACGAAAAACGCTTTTTAGATGCGTTTGGCAGACCGCAGATGCCAAGTCATCCGCAATCACCACGTTAAATCATCCGGAATTTGATGCTTAGGGTCACTGTAGGCAGGATCTTCCACCGGCAATAGCGCTTCCACACTGGCGCCCATCAGCGCGATAAATTCCGGCGCCACGGCGTGCACCGCAGCCACTACCGCATGCGGCAATAAACTAAAATGACCGTCTAACTGCACTATGCCTAGCTCGCCGACATTGAGCTGGATACGCTGCTCTGCGGTCAGATAAATTCGTCGGATTTTGCGCGCGTATTCAAAATGCCGCACCACTTGCTCGCCAACATTGGTGTTGACGGCTTGGCCTGCAATCAGCGCCTGCGCTTGGTTTTTGCGCGCACGCTTGGCTAACGCTTTTTCCACGTTCAGCCGCTGCGCTTGCTGCAGCTCCTTTTGCGCGGCTAATTCGCGGGCACGATAAAGCTCAGCAAGCGAGGGCTCTACCGACTTTTGCGGTGGCTTGGCAACCGGCGCTTGGGTTGGGTACTTTGCCGGACGGGGAGGGGGTTTGGGCTTTGCCGCGTCGCGTTTGATCAAACCTGCAGCGAGTAATTGATCTTTCAAGGAGAGGGACATGGGGCGTTCCTAAAAAACGTCTTTGGAGAATGATGTTGCAAGTTTAAGCGACACCGATCTCGGTTCGCACATCAAATAATTCTGGGAAAAATGTCAGATCCAGGGCTTGCTTGAGAAACGCCACGCCCGCGCTGCCGCCGGTACCGCGCTTGTAACCAATAATGCGCTCTACCGTTTTCATATGGCGAAAGCGCCAAAGCTGAAATGCGACTTCGACGTCTACTAATTGCTCACAGCAGTGATAGGCGTCCCAATACTTCTGCGGCGCTTCATAGATTTGCTTGAATACCTGTACCAACTCAGGCTTGCGCCGATGCGGCTCCGAGAAATCGCGGGTGAGACAGGAATCTGGAATCGCATGGCCGTGGCGCGCCAAATAGCTCAGAAACACATCGTAAAGGCTGGGCGCGTGCAGCACCGCGGTTAAGCGCGCAAATTTCTCCGCATCGTGCGCAAACACAGCCAAGGTATCGGCATTTTTATTACCCAACAAAAACTCAATGGTGCGGTACTGCTCGGACTGAAAACCGCTCGCTGGCCCGAGCGCATGGCGGAAACCCAAATATTCGCTCGGTGTCAGCGTTTCCAGCACCGCCCAAGTTTCATAAAGCTGCTTTTGAATGTGCTTGACGCGCGCCAGAACTTTTAAGCTTAAATCCACTCGATCCGCATTCAAGTGCGCAATTGCCGCGCGCAATTCATGGATCACCAGCTTCATCCAAAGCTCGGAAGTTTGATGCGCCACGATAAACAGCATCTCATCGTGGTTAGGCGGTTCGCAACGTGGATTTTGCGCACTGAGTAACTGATCAAGCGAAAGATAGCCCGCGTAACTTAAGCGTTCGCGCAAATCTAGGTGCAGGCCCTGATCGAGCGGGCGGATATTTTCGGTGCTCATTCGTAAAGCTTTAGAGTATCGCCGCTCATGACATAGGCAGTGGCCGCGATATCATTGCTCAAACGCTCGGTTTTGATGGTGCCTTCCAACCAATAGGCACTAAACATATCTGCCGCTGGAATGGGTTTTGCCATTTTGACGTACACGATATTGTTCGGCGGCGGCGGCGGTACGTGGATGCAGGCACCGAAGTAAGGCACGAAAAAAAACTCCGTCATTTGACCGTCATCGGTTTGCTCAACCGGCACGACATAGCCTGCGAGGCGAATTTTAGTATTGTTTACACCCGGAACTGTAATGAAACTACCGACTTGTTCGCCTTTGGCATTGTGATCCACCGGCAATCCTTGCGCATTCTTCAACGCCTCGACTTCCGCTTTTGGCATTAAATCTAACCATTCCGTCTCTTTATAAGTCGAGCTTGCTTGCGCGAACACAATGCCGGCAAACCAGCTTAGCGCCAGTGCGGTCAGCAGGTTTTTTACAACGTTAGCGGCCAACATTTTTTTCACGAGGCTAAACCTTCTGTTTTGGCGTGCGCCAGAGCACAGGACTTTACCGCAGGCTTCAGGTGCACGTTGGTGCAGCAACGCGCCTAAACTTTAGGCATTCAGCATGAGTTGCTTGCGCTCGCTCAGGCGGAAGCAGCTGTTTTGCGCTACATTCAGGCGCACTAACGTTTGTTCACCTAATGACCGTGTCAAAAACCTTTCCTCAGGCAATTCCTGGCTACCACATGCTGCGCGTTTTGGGCAAAGGTGGCATGGCGGAGGTGTATCTGGCGCATCAGGATTCGGTGGATCGCGAGGTCGCGCTTAAATTGATGAGCCGCCATTTGCTAAGCGATCCACGCTTCGCCGAACGATTTTTGCGCGAGGCGCGCATCGCTGCGAAACTGCAGCATCGCCATGTGGTGAGCATTTTTGACGTCGGCGTCAGCGGCGAACAGCCCTACATCGCGATGGAATTCCTCTCCGGCGGGCCGATAATGCCGGTTGATGATCAACCCTTGGACAGTGATCAAGCGCTGCGGGTGGTATTTGAGATGGCGCTGGCATTGGATTATGCGCACAGCAAGGGCTACATCCACCGTGACGTCAAGCCCGATAATATTTTGCTACGTGACGATGGTTCGTGCGTATTGAGCGATTTCGGCATCGCCCGCACCGTCGATAGCGCGACGATGATGACCAACGCGGGCTCCATTGTAGGCACACCGTACTACATGAGTCCCGAGCAGTTGCGGGGCAAGGAAGTCGACGGCCGCGCCGATTTATATAGTTTGGGCGTGGTGTTTTTTCAAATGTTGACCGGCAAAGTGCCTTACATCGCCAGTGACAGTTTGGCGATTGGTATTATGCACATGACCGCACCGATGCCGCGTTTGCCAAGTATCCATGCGCGTCTGCAGCCGCTGTTGGATCGCATGCTCGCCAAAGAAGCCACAGATCGGGTGCAGACCGGACGTGAACTTGCGACGCTGGTGCGGGAGGCGCAACTGGATGAGCGTTCAACCCAGCGCGGGGTGAGAACCGAGCAGCAGTCCGTGATGCCGGCCGCAGCGTTACCCAACACACGCAAAATTGCGGTTGTGGCTGCGCGTATCGAGCCGCAATTTGGCGCAGCCCCGGATCGGCGAGTCGCGTCAGCAGTTTCGCCTGATCGGCGCGATCCGACATCATTTAATTCCGCACCGACCGGTGAGCAAGGTTTTAACGTGACCCTGCAGCGTGCCAGCGCGCAATCGGCGCGCGAGCGCATTGAACCGAGTATTTCCGCAAATGTCAGCGGTGCCGGAAACGGCGGGCGCGTCGAACCCACGTTGGGCAGAGCCAAAGCTGAGCCACGCGCAGAGCCTGCGTTCGGCCAAATAGATCCCGCGATGGATCAGGCGGCGTGGCGCAAACCTACGCCGCAAGGGGCGCAATCTCGCGCTGTCTGGCCATGGGTACTAGGCGTGCTCATGCTGGCCGCCGCTGGCGCTTATCTCAAGCGCGATGAAATCGGTGTCTTGATTGCCGGAAATCAAGCGCAGGGTGATGCCGCCGAGATCGCTGCGCTATTGACGCAAGCGCAAAGCGCCGAAGCCGCCGAACGTTGGTTCGACGACACCAAATTCGACGCGATTTCACTATACGAACGTGCCTTTCAAGCAAATCCAGAGAATGCCGAGGCAAAAGCAGGCTTGGCACGCAGCGTCTCAACGTTACTGACTCAGGCGCAAAATTTGCTCAGCACCGAGCCTACGCGCTGCGCAGCACTACTTGAGCGACTGGCGCGCCAGCATGCGAATGATCC
>JAYTAO010000148.1:0-1830 GCA_043737435.1 Rhodanobacteraceae bacterium
AATCGCGGGTGTGTTTGAGTACGTCGTCAGCGGCAATAGCGCGCAGATGAAAGATGCCGCATTCTTTTCGGAATTGAAGTCTTGGATTTGCTTCAACGCCAGTCAAGCAGTTGAATCCGGCGATGGACTGTTCTCCCGATCGACGGGAAATCCCAGTGCGCCGCCTTGGCTAGGCAAACATTTGATGGATCTATTTTTCACTGAAAACTCTGAGAACGACAAATATGCGCGCCAGATGCGCAGTTGGGCCGGTATCGCGGTCTTCGTCTCTGAAGCCAACGACCCGGCGCATTGGATTGAAATTGGCCGTTGTTACGAGCGCTTTGCGTTGCGCGCCACCGCACTCGGCGTCTTTGCAGCGTGGCTTAGTATTGGAAATTCGCGCCCTGATGTGATCGTGCGCTTTGGCCGAGGTCCGAAGATGCCGCCCTCGCTGCGCAGACCGATTCAGGCGGTGTTGGTCTAAGACCGGCTCGCATTCCACATCAAGGCGCGACAGATTGTCTCGTACTTTCCAAAAGCGTCATCATGATTTGGTTAAGTTGGCTGGGGCTTGGACTTAGCTTGTTCGCGATTGTGGCGGTCGCTGCAGCGCTCTAAGGTTCGTGGCGCTGGGCCGATGGCGCCAGAAACATTCTTGTCGCGGCTTGAGGCGGTTCGACTAACCCACGCGCCCGCACGATTCGACGCGCGGGAACTAGAAGCGTTGCCGGCACCGCTACAGCGCTACTTTCGTATGGATTTACAAGATGATGAGCCTGTCATCGCCGCCCTGTCTGCTAGTCACATTGGCGCCTTCAACATGAGCTAACCCGCAGAGCAGTGGAAACCTTTCACCTCAAAGCAGCGAATCATCACTCGACGCCCGGGTTTTGTATGGAATGCACGGATTGTAATGTTAGCCGGTGCGCCCGTGCACGTACATGACGCTTCCGTCGCAGGTAGCGGGCTGTTACGCGGCGCGATCTTCGCTCTGGTGACGGTAGTCAACACGCCCGACACTGCTGAAATGGCGCAAGGCGAGATGATCCGCTTTTTTGTCGAGGCTGCCTGGTACCCGACAGCCCTATTGCCAAGCCAGGGCGTACGGTGGGAAGCAATCGGTGAAACCTCCGCCCATGCAACGCTAACCGACGGCCCGCGCTCGGTGACGCTGCTATTTCATTTTAATAAAAACGGTTTGATCGAGACCGCGCGCGCCGAAGCACCCGGACGTGTCGCGCGTGAAAAAACGGTGTTCGCTCCGTGACAATGCCGCTTCTGGAACTATGCCGTGCGCGCTGGTATGCGCGTACCAATAGAGGGCGAGGTAGATTGGATACTGCCCGGGGTTGCAAAGCGGTACTACCGCGCCACAAAGACCTCGTTGGAGTATGAGTTTGAGAAATGACGCGAAACACCCGTTTACCCAACCGTGACGGTAATTGGTTTCGCACGCCGATATTGATGTTCTTTGCACTGACATTTGCCTGGTCGCGGACATGCTGGTTACTGTCTGCGTAGATCAAAGCCCAATCATCATTGCTCGCAAAAGTACTGATGTTTCTGGGTAGCGTTGGCCCAGCATTGCCGCAGTCATATTAGTCACGCTAAACGGCGGGCGCGCCAGTCTGCGCATTTGGCTTGCGCGCTGTTTGCAATGGCGTCTTGGCTTGGGCTGGCTAGCGCTGGCGTTTTTCTTGCCACTTGTCCTCATGGCTTTGACAGCGGCCGTTCACATCGCGTTGGGCGGCATCATTGCGCCCTCGCCAGGGATAGGATACGTACTCATGGTGCTGGCGAACTTCCTTTTGGTTTTCTTAGTCGGTGGGCCGCTTGGCGAAGAGTTCG
>JAYTAO010000149.1:0-11473 GCA_043737435.1 Rhodanobacteraceae bacterium
GTCATGAGTGAAGATGAGGAAGGCCGTGAACTGATCCTAGCCTATGTCAATGCCGGTGAATTCATAGGCGAAATGGGTCTATTTATGGAACCGGAACGGCGCGAAGTTTTGGTGCGCGCGCGCACGCCAGTGGAGCTTGCCGAAATTAGCTACGAGCGGCTGTTTCAACTTTTTGATGGCCCGCTCAAAGATGAAGCCACGCGCATCCTGTTTATGATCGGCACTCAGTTGACCAAACGCCTGCTGCATACCAGCCGTAAAGTCTCACGCTTGGCCTTTATGGACGTTACCAGCCGTATTGCCAGTACATTGGTGGATTTGTGCAAAGAGCCCGACGCCATGACCCACCCCGCTGGCTCGCAAATTCGCATATCCCGTCAAGAAATCAGCCGCATTGTCGGCTGCTCGCGGGAAATGGTCGGCCGTGTTTTGAAGCAGTTGGAAAAAGACGGTAAAATAACCGCCGCTGGCAAAACCATTGTGGTGTTTGGTACGCGCTAACACGCCAAATTCAAAAACATTTGCCACACTATTTTTACGATCAAATTCCTCAAGAGTATTCAATGCTAACTTTAATTCCACTGGCTTTAATTCCACTGGCGCTAGCTGCCGCGGCAGCTAGCGTACCGCTTCAGGTGCAAAGCACGCCGGCACGCGAAAGTTCTAATCAGGCCGCGGGTTTTGGCAAACGCATAGACCAAAGTGCGCTTGAAACGCATGTGGTTAGTATTAGTTCCGCGTCGATCCAGCCCGATGGCAGTGTGCAATTGAGCTGCGAAACACACCGTACCGAAAGCCCTGAGTTAGCACACAACGAGCAACCGAAATGAAGCGGCTTTTTGCTTTTGTATTCGCACTGTTTTTTCAGAATCTAGCTTTTGCGCAAACCGTCATCGTTAGCGTGCCATTGAGCGATCAACAACCGAAAACATTCACGCTCCCAGCCAGCAGTTTCACCACCGCTTTTTTTTTCGATGTGCCCGTAGGCACCACGCGCTTCAAAGTTGAGCTAAACGGCAACGCCACAAGCGGCGACATTGATCTGTTCCTGCGCCAAGGTAGAAATTTTCTTAGCAAAAACAGCTACGATCAGGCGTTAAGTTTCGATGAGCTTGCCGAGTACGCGCAGTATTGGTCCATTAGTGCGGATGCGGCGGAGTCCATTCTAATAACCAACAGCTCCGTTCGACCGCCGGTTGCAGGACGCTATTTCGTTTCAGTTTTCAACGGCGATAGTCGGGTCAGCACGGCAACTTTAAAACTGACGCTGAACCCGCCGGTAACGCCAACACAGATTCAAGTCCGCTTTGATTTACCTTGCGAAGCGAACGATACCGGCTGCAAATGCGATCTGGCACCTTGGAACGATACTTCCAACCCAGCGGGTTTCACTGCTCCTGGGAATACCGGGCTAAATTTGGGGCAGAAACGTCGAAATGCGTTGCTCGCTGCCGCCCAGCAACTGGCCAATCAAATCAGCTCGGAAGCGCCGATCCTCGTGCAAGCATGTTGGGATGATTTGGGTTCTGGAGACACGACGACTCTGGCGCAGGCAAGCCCGAGTTCTTTTGCAATTAATGACCCTACTTTCACCTTTAAGGCAAGCAATAACAGCGTCGTTCCGGCGCGTGCCACACCGTTTTTGCCTCGCTACACCTGGCTGGCGATTGCCCCCACCGGCCGCGCATTGGGCGCAGGGAGTTGCAAAGCATTAGGTGGCCCCTGCGGAACATTCCCGGATTTGACAATCACCTTTAATTCTTTAATTGATACACCACAAGCACTTGGCGCTACGAGTTTTTATTACGGAATCACGCCCGGCAGTTCGCAAAGCATCGATTTTGGCGCTGTCGCTATCCACGAAATCACCCATGGTTTAGGCTATGTCGATTTACTAAGTAGCACCGGGCAGGAGCTGCGTGACCGTGATGACGCCTACAGCCGCAATTTAATTAATGCCAGCGACCCGTCGCCAAAATCATTTGCTCGCTTAAACGATGCCGAACGGCTAGCGGCGTTTACCTCGAACAATGTGCAGTGGGTGGGGCCCGAAACGCTCAATTTATCAGGTAGCCGCGTTCTTTTCGGCGAGCGTGGCATTCGGATGCATGCTCCTGCAGAATTTTCCGCTGGCTCTAGCATCGGGCATTTGGATTTAAATACCTTCCCCACTGAGCTGATGGCACCGCGTTACTCCAGGGCGAAAAATTTAGGCATCGCAGCAGGGCAGCTTGCCGACGCAGGATGGTCAAACGCGCCCAAAACAGCACCGCCAGTAGCTAAGTTCTATGCAGGAAATTGGTTTGATCCAGCCCGTTCCGGCCACGGTTTCGATATTGAACCTGCCGGCAATTTGGGCGGTTTTGAGCGTGTGTTGATCACCAGCTACACCTACGATGCTCAAGGCTTGCCGGAGTACTACATCAGCCTTGGTGAAGTCGTGGACGGCGTGATGGTAGCCGATACCAACACGCTGGCTTCTGGCGTCAGCTCCAGCCTCGGGCGCTTTCTGAGTGTCAATGGCGCCGCTCAGCCCGACCCGGCCTTTAGCGGCAGATTACGCATGGACTTCAATTCGGCTGCCAACAGCTTTGCCTGCACTGAAAACGGCCGTACGGTAAACACTACAGAGGTGGGTTCACTCTCTTTGATTGCGAGCAATGAGGCAATCACCTGGTGTATTCAGCCGGTTATTGATCCAAGTTTGCGGGCCAACCGCGCATCGGATTTTACTGGCCACTGGTATGACGAGAGCAACCCAGGCTGGGGTTTAGGCATTCAGTCCGCGATTGTTGAAGGCAAAAGCCTCATTCTGATCGCGATATATTACCCGGATGCGCAAGGAAATCCGCGTTGGGCTTACGCTTTCAGCAGCAATTTTCACAGCGGTGATGAGATTGACGTCTTCCAACGCAATGCATTTTGCCGCACCTGTACGGTAGTGCCACCGACGGATATCTTGGCGGGCAAGTTAAAAATAACGCTTGGCGGAGTTGAAGGTATCAGTGGACAAAATAACCAGGTCAGTTTTAATGTCACTTTTCAGGGCACCGTCGGCGGCACCTTCAGCCGCACTAATGCCAAGCTGGTGCGTTTAGTTGAGCGTCCACGCGAAATTCAATAACGCAGAGGCGAGTAAAAAAGTGTTAAGGCTTATCGCGAAACTCATCTGGGGATCGGGCGTATTTTTAACTTGCCTAATCGGCTGCGGCGATTCCAAGTCAACGAGCATCGACCCGAATTACAGCCCGGCGGTTTTAGTCGCCGATAGGCCGCTAAAGCTTGGGCTGTGCGCGGGTTGTCATGGTGAGACCGGCAAAGCTGTGTTAGCTGACTATCCGAATCTAGCTGGGCAAAATCAGCGCTACTTGGCAAATTCATTGCGCGCTTATAAAAGCGGTGAGCGGCAAAATTCTGCGATGCGCGTAATGGTGGGAACACTCACTGATGCCGAGATTGAAGCCCTAGCGAGTTACTATGCCAGCGCTGGTAAATAATTAATTGTGTATTGACATAAAAAAAACGAGTTGACAGAAATTTTTCACGTTCGATAGGCAAAAAAAACCGGCGTACGCCGGACTTTTTTTCCCGAACAACCGGGTCTTTAAATTGGTGCTCTCGGACGGACTCGAACCGTCACAGATTACTCCACTACCACCTCAAAGTAGCGTGTCTACCAATTCCACCACGAGAGCATGTCAAAACAATTACGAGCCCGAAATATACCTATTTTTCTGGCCTCGTACCAGCAGGTGTAGCAACAACCGGGGCCGGTAATTCAGCCGGTGGCGTAGCTGCAGGGACTGTAACGGGCGCAACGTTTGTTGCCGGAATAGCACCTTCAGCAGGTAACGTCACTGGGCTTGCAGGTGCTGGGCTTGCAGGTGTTGGGCTTGCAGGTGCTGGGCTTGCAGGTACAGGAATTGCCGAAGCTGGGATCGGCCTTGTTGGCACCACAGGCTTAACAGCGGGAAGCTCAGAGCCCGGCGTTTGCGCAGGCGTCGCGAATTCACTCATCAAACCACCAGGCGCACTAGACTTTGCACGACCGCCATGGGAAACGTAAATGCCCATGCCGATACTAATAATGAAAAATATTGCCGCACAAATTGAAGTAGAGCGCGACAAGAAATTCGCCGAACCCCGCGCGCCAAAAACAGTGCCTGAGGCACCCGCACCAAAACTAGATCCAGCCTGAGCACCCGCACCGCGCTGCATCAATATCAGACCAATCATCACGATGGCGACGATTACATAAACCACGTTGAAAAAAGGAACAAGAAGTTCAGCCCATTTCATATTGCGCTACCAGACAAATTGATTAAAAAAATGCGCAAAGGGAGAGAGCACCTAAGCTGCAGCGATAATTTCTTGGAAATCAGAGACTTTCAATGAGGCACCGCCCACTAGCGCGCCGTCAATATCAGCCATACTTAACAGCTCTTTAGCGTTCGCGCCTTTCACGCTGCCGCCATAAACAATCTGGATCAAGCCCGCGACTTTAGCACTGTGCGCCGCAATTTGACTACGTAAGAAAGCATGTACCTCTTGCGCTTGTTCAGGCGTTGCAGTGCGGCCGGTACCAATCGCCCAGACGGGTTCATAGGCCAAGGCCGCGGTTTCAAAAACAGCAATACCGCAATGCGCAATTACCGTGTCAAGTTGACGCTTGATCACGGTGAACGCGATACCTGAATCGCGCTCAGGCAAGCTTTCCCCTACACATAAAATAGCTTTGAGTCCGCAGCTCGCGGCGCGCGCAAATTTTGCTGCGACTAACTGATCAGACTCTGCGAAAAGCGCGCGTCGTTCTGAATGCCCTACCAATACAAAACCACAGCCGACATCACGTAGCATTTCCCCAGCAACTTCCCCGGTGTATGCGCCCGGCTGCTGAGCACAAAGATTTTGCGCGCCCAGCTTTAACGAACTACCAGCCAGCAACGCTTGTACTTTCGCCAAATAAGGAAAGGGCGGCAGTAAAAGCACTTCTAAACGATCTGGAAATTGCTGTTTCGACAGCTCTTTGACTAACGTGTCAATCTGACCGCCGGTCAGATTCATTTTCCAATTACCGGCGATCAGTTTATTTCTCATAAATTTCGACTAGTGGCAACCGAATTCTTATGGATCGCACGCCGGATAGGTGTCTGCACCCACCACGATACGAACCACCTTGGTTGTCGTTACTGCAGGCGCGCCATTGTCACGCAACCTTGCTTTTAAGCAAACGAATCCAACAGCTGGTTGACCACCGCCAGCATCGCGCAGATCAAACAAAATATTCGCTGTGCTATTCGCCGGCGCAGCGTTAGTGATCACGCTTGGCAAAACACCATTTAAAATATTGCCAGTGCCGGTAGGCGTTTGACTCAACATTGCCAGCCACGTCAACGACTGACCTTGCTCATCCAAACCGCCACCAGGTGACATTCCAGTGGCAAGCAACAAATCCTGTTTCAAAGTCGCGTTGCTTGCCACGTTAATCGTCACGACATTGAAAACTGGCGCATCGTTGACTGAAGTCACCGTGTAAACAAAACTCTGGCTGACAATTTCGTCGCCATCGGTGAGGTTGACGGTAATCGTTGAGGAACCGAACTGATTTAATTTTGGCGTTAAAAGAACCGTTCGGTTGATGCCGCTTCCGCCAAAGACTATGCCACTGGTGTCAATAAGCGCAGTGTTAGTCGAGTTTGACGACAACAATAAGCTTGCTGGTGGGGAATCTGTATCGTTTACAGTAAAGTTAACCGGCCCGGCGGAAACGTCTTCAAGCGAGCTTTGTGCGCCAATCGTACTCATGATTGGCGCCGCACTGGGAACACGAATACGCAACGTTTTTAACGGTGACAGATCGTTACCGCCGCCAGCGGTGCCGCCATTGTCCCGAATACGGAATCTAATTTCCGCACTACCGCTATTACCCAACAGCCCAAACCCCACTGACGCGGTCGAGCCGTTAAGTTGGAGGCTGACGGCATTGGTACCGGTACCCAGCAAAATATTTGCACTTTCAATCACCTCGAGGTTCGCAATCGCCAATATGCTTTGCGAGGTTTCGAACGGGCCAAAATCCACCAATAGAGCCGTGGTGCAAGCGTAATTTCCCTTGGTTCCTACCGGGAAAGTCATTGTCGCCGGTGTTGCACCATTTTCAGGCGTGAACTGCATACCCAAAGACGTCGGGCAGTTCGGGGAAAAAATGAAACTCGGCGAATCGTTGACAGAGTTGACTTGTAGAGTAAATCCATTCGTGGTGGAAGTGATCCCATCACTGACCGTGATGTCGATAATCGCGAATCCAAATGCGTTGGCGTTTGGCGTCAAACGAATCGTACGGTCGTTGAGATTGACAACTCCAAGCAAAATTCCAGATTGGCCAATCAAAGGATTCGCGCCGCCGCGAACGCTTGCTGTAACGTTCAATGGACCCGTGTTGTCCGGGTCACTAACGGAGAATGGCAAATCCCCCGTCGAAGTATCTTCGTCAATAATGCGTGTCGTCAATCCAGCAATGGTTGGCGCGACATTGGTAACGACCTGAATTGGATTTGAGACGAACGCATTGTTGGCAACATCTGCCTCGGCTTCGCCAGGCTGAGAAAATGCCGCCGCTTGCACGCGAAACGTAGCGCCCGTAGTTGGGACCGTTGCATTGCTTAAAACCCTGGTAACGTTAAAAGTCAACGCGGTCCCGGATGGCAGAGTTGCGCCCGACTGGAAAATATATCGGGTGCCGCTGACTTGACTGCAGATTGCAGAACCTTCCGCATTGCAATTCCAATTACCGTCTAACAGACCAGGATTCGGGCTTCCGGCAACCGGTTTAGCGAAAAAATCGCGCACTTGCACGTTACTTGCTGTACCAGCGCCAAGATTTTCCACACGGATTGTATAAGCCACAACATCACCGGCACGAGCACTGGGCAAAGTCGTTATTGTAGTAACCAATTCTGTGCCGGGCGTCAACGAAGTTTCAAAGCCGTTTCTAAATATGAGATCACCGCCGCCTTCAGGCGATTCTTTCGAAGAAGTCGTGGGCTGCACCTCCGGCAAGATACCGCCTGGAAATACTGAACATCTCAAGCTTGCTTGTGTGCCGACATTCAAAATTCGTTTATTTGAATCAGCAGGATCGACGGTAAGCCGGATACCACCGGTTTCATTAACTAATGGCAAAAGGCCGCGAAAGCCACGTCCATCGCCGCCATCAATGAACATTTGGTTTGAGTCGATCAGCCGTAGGCGAACAGTAGAATCAGACTGTACCGTATTGAAGTCGGCACACAAAACTGGATCGGCGACCCGCAGCTGCATTAAACGGCGATTCGGCTGACCCACTAAGTCACCAGCGAAATAAGCTATGGAAAGATCGTTGGCGAGAGCGCCCGAATTTGCCTGAAGTGCTACGGATGAAGAATTATTAATGCTTAATCGCACCGGGCGATTTTGCGCCTGAGCGGATACGGACAACGCAATTGCAGCGCTCAATACTATGCAGTTCCGAAGACCGCGAATCGTTGTGATGCTTGGGTTCATATGAATTGGACTCATTTGAATTGGACTCATTTGATTAGGCTCAACGGACAAAAGTACATAAGGCCTACTCAGAAAAAAGAGGTGAGCTAACTTGTTTGCC
Organism: Rhodanobacteraceae bacterium; assembly: GCA_043737435.1. Taxonomy (GTDB): domain Bacteria; phylum Pseudomonadota; class Gammaproteobacteria; order Xanthomonadales; family SZUA-5; genus JANNYA01. The sequence goes on from JAYTAO010000149.1 coordinate 7,643, forward strand.
GCGTCGATTGCGCAAGACGTGAAACGGGCACGAGCCAACTTAAGGTAAGCCTACACTAGCGAAGGCCAGTTGTGAATACTTGCACAGCAAAAAAGCGAGAATCAATTGCAAGTCACTGATTTCCATGACATCACAGTTTGCTGGCGGAAAAGTATAGGTGCGGTAAGCTGCATGGGGTGTTAAGTCGCGGTTAGATCATCCCAAATTTAAGGAGTAATCAGATGGTGGTTCATACTAAATTGAGAAGATACGCCAAGATGGCCGCCACTTTTTGCCTTAACCTGGCCTTCGGCGCGTCGCAAGCGCTTGATTTACGGAAAGATTTCTCCGTCGCGCAATTTAAAGTCGCTGGTCTGTCCAAATTCGAAAATGTCGAACTTGATGAGTTACAGAGCCTAATTGATGCCAAGCCGGCAGCGGCGGAAGATTCTCCAAATTCTTCAATGACCGCGTCAAGACCTGCTTTAGCCGTGACGCAAAAATCACCGGACTGGCACCCTGCCCTGCTCGAATCTAAGCGCAAAGTGGTACAGCCTGAAGCGGCCGATACTTTTAAGGGGCTATTTGGCGTAAATAAAGCAAGGTTGGTTAATGGTCAAGTTTGGCAACCAACAGACCAAGCGATATTTAGTCGAAAATTACGTGACAGAAGGGTTCGGTTAAACCCAGCCATAATAGAACGGTGGCGGCGGCAATTTGTTGACAATAACCTTTCGTTTACCGTTGAACGCGCGCAGTAGGCCAGTGCAGCGTTGGCGCTTAACCGATCAAACCGCTTTAATAACCGGCGCTAGCAAAGGTATAGGACGCGCTTGCGCGATGGAATTTGCCGCGTTAGGGGCTAATTTGGTGCTTGTGGGGCGCGACGAAGACGCGCTCGATGTGATCGCCAGTGAAATCGCCGACACCTATGATCGAATTCGCATAGATGTCATTAGTGCGGACGTCAGCGACGGCGAAGGCCGTTCTGCAGTATTTGATGGCTTGAGTGATTTGAATTGCGAGCTGCACATCCTAGTCAACAATGTGGGCAACAATATTCGGCGCAATGTTTTGGAATATTCGGATCAAGAGTTAAATTTTATCTTTCATACCAACGTTGCCAGTGCCTTTGAGATGAGCCGATTGAGTTATGCCCTGCTCAAGCAGCATGGCGGCGCCAGCATTATCAATATCGCTTCAGTATCCGGCCTGACCCATGTGCGCACAGGTGCTGCTTATGGCATGAGCAAAGCGGCGATTGTGCAAATGACAAAAAATTTGGCATGCGAATGGGCATCAGATGGAATTCGCGTCAATTGCGTCGCCCCTTGGTATATCCGTACCCAGCGTTCTGAAGCGGCCTTGACCGATTCAGAATATTTGGAAGAAGTACTCAGTCGGACGCCGATGGGTCGTATTGGCGAGCCAGAAGAAGTCGCTGCCGCAGTCGCATTTTTAGCACTGCCGTGTGCCAGCTACATTACTGGCGAATGCATTGCTGTCGACGGCGGTTTTTCACGCTATGGCTTTTGAATTGCGCTACAGCGTCTCCAGCAGGAGGCAAGCAAAAGCGCTGCAAAATGCGTATCACCTTTAACTAAGTCAATTCACCAGGCTAACCTGCTTACGGTTATCCACGCTGACCCGATCTATAAGCTTGTTATTAGGGTCAAATCCGGCTTCGGACGGCAACTCATCGACCAGCACGGTGAACACAGGATTGCTTGTGGTGATGTACTCGCGTTTTAAATATAGCGTGCGTGTGTCTTTGCCGCTCCCGGCATAAACGCCCACTTCAATAAAGTCCTGCATAGCAGCAGGTGTTTCTTTACCAGTGCCATCGGCGTAGCGTTTTTCTGCGTGGGTTTTGATCGTGACTAAATACTTGCCGCTTGCTCGGCGGATCGCAGTCGCCGCTTCAACACGATTATCATAAAAGCTGATTTTTTCGAACAGATCGGTAATCAGTTGCTGCGTTTCAGGCGCCGCTTCAGCACGTAAAAACCCAATCAACTCTGCCGAGGTGGTGTAAGGGGCGGTTTGGAAGGCCTTCGCCGCAATAAATTTCGCGAGCGCCCGATTTAATGCCACCTCGCCCATATCTTCGCGCAAGCGATAAAAGGCGAGTGAGCCTTTGCGATAGTGGATATAGCCCTGATTCTCGTTTTTATAAATAGGCTGCTCCTCCAAAATTTCGCCTCCGCGTTCGGATAAATAGCGGTCAAGCTCGTACTTTAGGAATTTGCGCATTTTGTCTTTGCCATATTCTTTTTCCATCACCATCAATGCGGAATATTGCGCGAGCGATTCCGACAGCATCGTCGCACCTTGGACATTGGCACCGATCACTTGGTGTGCCCACCACTGGTGTGCAATTTCGTGTGCAGTGACATAAAACACGTAATCAATCGCTTGCTCGTCGCGCACGTCGGCGATAAATCCAATATTTTCAGAATAAGGAATGGTGTTGGCAAATGCCTGGGCGAAACTAGCGTAGCCAGGGAATTCCATAATCCGTGCTTGACGATGCTGATAAGGCGAAAAATTGGCTTCGTAATAACTCAGGGATTTTTTCATCGAATCGATCATGCGATCCACGTTGTACGGATGCTTGGGATCAAAATACACTTCCAACGGAATGCTTTTATTGCCAGGAAGTGCCGAGGTATAAACCGCCTTTTTAACCTGCCAGCGCGCGGACAAATACGCATAAAAATTCAGCATGGGCCGATCCATGGCGTAGCTAAAGCAGCGCCGCCCATCGCGCATCATGTCGCTTTTTAGATAGCCCGGCGCTAATGCAATTTGATCGGGCGCGGTGCAAATCGTGGTTTTGAAATCTAGCCAATCCGCGTCATCCCCCAAGTAGCTGTTTGCTCGCGCCGCCATGTTTTCAAGTTTGGGCATGCGCTCGGGCTCGCCCAAATTGCGCTTTCTTCGATCCGAGCGATCCGCAATTTCAAAGCGATTGTCATAACCGAAGGCGGGGAAAATTCGGCTGTTAAAAAAACTGCCATTCTCTACAATTTGAGTTTGCCCCACGCTGTTGCGAAAACCGTTGGGCTTAAGCTCAATGGTGAAATGCAGGTCGCGCTCGGCGCCAGGTTGCAGGGGCTGACTTAGTTGGTAAACCCGATAACCCAAATCAATATCGTGCAAGTGCAAAGTTGCGCCTGCGTCATTGGCGTCACCAAAATCCAGATGCTTTAATGCCTTGTCATCCTCAAGTTGGATGTGCACTTCAGTAAGCGACGTGGCATGCGGGTTGCGAATACGGTAGGTGCCGGTGGCACGCATCGTCTGCGTTTCGGGCCGCAAATCCACGTCGACGTCAATCGCAATGATTTTGGGCTGAGGTAATGCCGCGAATTTCTTAAAATCCCGCTCGTACCGGGCTTGGAGGTTGAGCTGTTGGCTGGGCGATCTGAACGTATTGCGGATATTGGTGTTCCAAAAAATAAAGCTGCCAAGCGCCGCGGTACTCAGCACCGTTAAAACCAGCGCAACGCCCAAACCGCCGCGCAAGCGCGCCTTGGCAAGTTTGCTGCGTTCGGCAAAACTGGTGCTGGTGCCGCGCAGCCAAAATGCCGCGGCAAGCAGCAGCAGGCAGGTCAGTACCAAGGCCCAGTAGCCCGTGAAAAAAAACTTTGCGGCTAAAAAGTGGCCGTAACCGTTCATATCGGAATAGGGGGCATCCGGGCTGGCACCGTATTGATAAAGGTTGTGGGTGAAATCTAATGAGCCTGCGACCAGCTGCACGATCAGCACCAAAATCATCGCCGCGTATCCGATGAATTTGTTGTTGGCATAAGCCTGCAATGCCAACGCCAAACCCGCAATCAAAACAAA
>JAYTAO010000150.1:0-4705 GCA_043737435.1 Rhodanobacteraceae bacterium
ATATCGATCTGAATTCGGTCTGGAGTAACCCCATGCAACTCGCACAACAAGTCAAACCACTGAGCTATTTAAAATCTAATGCTGCAGAGATCCTAAAAGCATTGGGCGCGGGTGCGCCACCGCTGGTGATTACACAAAATGGAGAAGCCAAAGCCGTATTGCAGGATTTGGCCAGTTTTGAGCAGACGCAGGAAACTCTAGCACTCCTAAAAATACTAGCGCTCGGGCAAGCCCAGATTGCGAGCCATGCTTTTTCGCCTGCGACTGAGGTTTTCAAACGCGTTCGTGGATCGGCAACAGTGAAAGCGGCATAAGCGATGCATTCGGTGGTAATTACCCAAGACGCCGAGCGTGACCTGCAAGGTATTTTCGACTTTATCGCCTCACACGATTCAGTTGCGCGTGCCGAGACGTTTCCGCGCGAGCTTGAGCGTGCAGTATTAAGTTTGAATCGGCATGCGGAGCGGGGTAGCGTTGTACCAGAACTTGCGGAACTCGGAATGCCGAACTATCGCCAGCTCATTGCAAAACCGTATCGTGTGATTTATCAGCTGCGTGACGCGCACGTTTTTGTGGTGGTGATCGCAGATTCGCGGCGCGACATGCAAAGCTTGCTACAACAGCGATTATTGCGCTGAACTGATCAGTAAACCTCCTCACCAGACTTTAACCAAACATCCATGGCAAAAATTAAATCCAGCTACGTCTGCCGCGAATGCGGCGGTATCAGCTCGCGCTGGGGCGGGCAATGCCCTGACTGCCAAGCCTGGAATACGCTAGAAGAAACCGTGGCAGCGCCACCGGTCAGCGCGCGGTTACGCGCCGGGTACACCGGCAGCGCCAGCGCCAATGTTGCCGATTTAGGCAGCGTGCAGCGGCAAAATGACACGCGCCTTTCCACCTGCTCGGGCGAGCTGGATCGAGTGCTAGGTGGTGGTTTGGTGACCGGTTCCGTGGTGTTGATTGGCGGCGACCCGGGCATCGGCAAATCCACGCTATTGCTGCAAACCTTGGCGTTACTGGCGGCAAAAAAGGTGCGGGTGCTCTACGTCAGCGGGGAAGAATCTGTTTCACAAATCAAAGGCCGTGCCGAGCGCCTAGATTTACCAACCGCTGGCATTCGCGTACTGACCGAAACCGCGTTAGAAACCGTGATTGCCACCGCGCAGCTCGAGCGCCCGCAAGTATTAGTCGCCGATTCGATCCAAACCCTACATTTGAGCGATTTAGCCAGTGCGCCGGGTTCGGTGGCGCAGGTACGCGAATGCGCTGCGCGCTTGACGCAATACGCCAAACAGAGCGACACGGCGGTTTTTCTGGTCGGTCACGTTACCAAAGAAGGCGGCATTGCTGGGCCACGCGTGTTGGAACATATCGTTGATGCGGTGCTGTATTTCGAAGGCGAAGTGGGCAATCGTTATCGCGTGATCCGCGCCTTCAAAAACCGCTTCGGCGCGGTTAATGAAGTGGGTGTTTTTGCGATGACCGATAAAGGCTTAAAAGAAGTCAGCAATCCGTCGGCAATCTTTTTATCCGGCCCGATTGAACAGCGTTCTGGCTCCTTAGTGATGGTCACCCGCGAAGGCACGCGGCCGCTGCTAGTGGAAGTGCAAGCCTTGGTGGATCAAAGCTCACTTGGCAATCCGCGCCGGGTTGCGGTGGGTTTTGACGGCAACCGGCTGGCGATGTTGCTTGCGGTATTGCACCGCCATGGCGGTGTCGCGATTTACGACCAGGACGTGTTTGTGAATATCGTCGGCGGCATTCGCGCCACCGAAACCGCCGCGGATTTGCCGGTGCTGCTGGCGGTGCTGTCCAGTTTTCGGGATCGCGCAAGCTCAGTTCGCACGGTTGCTTTTGGCGAAGTGGGGCTTGCCGGTGAAATTCGGCCGGTGCCAAACGGCGAAGACCGTCTTAAAGAAGCCGCCACGCACGGTTTCCAGCGCGCGATTGTGCCGAAAGCCAACGCGCCGAAATCCGGCCGCGTCGGCGATATGGAGATTGTTGCGGTAACTTGGTTGAGCGAGGCGATTGAGGCGATTTTGCGCGGTTGAAGCTGGGTAAAATTAATTGATGGCAATAAAAATCCCGACTTTCGCCGGGATCATTAAAGTCTTGGACTGGCGTTGAAACTACGCCGCCAACAACAGCCCGTTCAAGCGCTTGACAAACCCACTCGGGTCTTCCAATTGCCCGCCTTCACTTAACACCGCTTGCTCAAACAACAAATTCGCCAAGTCATCAAACTTTGCTGAGTCGGCTGTTTCAGAAAGTTTCTTCACCAGTGGGTGGCTGGCATTAACCTCTAATGCCGCTTTGCCACTGTGCACGGGCTGCCCGGCCGCCTTCAGTACCCGCTGCAAATGCAGCGCTTGTTCATACTGATCGACTACTAAACACGCCGCTGATTCGCTCAGGCGTCTAGAACCCCGTACGATTTTAACCTTGTCGCCCAGGGCTTTAGTAATGCGCTCTGTCAAATCGCTCGGCAATACGGCGTACATTGGCTCAGCCACACCCTCCGGCGTTGCAATATTGGTCAAGTCAATTTCGCCCTTTGCTACGCTCAACACTTTTTTGCCAGCATATTCATTTAAGTAGCCCATCACCCATTCGTCGATGCGCTCATGCATCAGCAATACTTCGACGCCCTTGGCCTTCAACGCTTCCAAATGGGGCGAGTTTTTCGCGGCTAAAAGTGACTCGGCGGTGATGTAGTAGATCGCTTCTTGCCCAACTTTCATACGCGCGATATAGCTGTCAAAGCTGGTCAAATCTTCCGATGCGGTACTGGCAAAACGCATTAGTTTGGCGATGCGTTCACGGTTGGCATAGTCCTCGGATAGGCCTTCTTTCAAAACGCCACCAAAGTGCTTGAAGAATTCCAAATACTTGGCGCTGTCTTCATCTGTAGCTAATTTGTCCATCATATCCAGCACGCGCTTGATGCAGCTGGCGCGGATGGCTTGGGTCAGCTTATTGTCCTGCAGCAGTTCGCGACTAACGTTTAGCGGCAAATCATCGGAGTCCACCACGCCGCGCACAAAGCGCAAATAGCTCGGCAACAGCTGTTCCGCAGCGTCCATAATAAAAACGCGCTTGACATACAGCTTCAAGCCACGGCGCTCATCACGGTTGCCAAACATCATATCCATGGGCGGTTTGGACGGCAGATACAGCAAGCTGGTATAGCTTTGTGCGCCTTCGACTTTGTTATGTGCCCAGCTCAGCGCATCGCCTGCGCCGTGTTCGAAACTGCCAAAAAAGCTTTGATAGTCTTCATCTTTTAACTCCGATTTCGGACGCGTCCAAAGGGCACTGGCTTTGTTGACGGCGCTGAAAGCGAAGGTTTCGGGCTTAGGCTCAGCGGTCTCGTTTTCATCAGCCTCGTCAGTCTCCGAGTGGTTTTGGACTGCTTTTTTCAACTTGATGGGGAACGCGATGTGATCGGAATATTTACCAACCAAGCTTTCTAAACGCCAAGTGCGGGCAAATTCCTCTTCGCCTTCTTTCAGTGTCAGCACGATTTCTGTGCCACGGCTTGCAGCGTGCGCCGGCTGCACAGAATATTCCCCGGTGCCTTCGCTGGTCCAAGTCCAAGACTCATCCGAACCGGCTTTACGCGAGGTAACGCTCATGGATTTGGCGACAATAAAGCCGGAGTAAAAACCCACTCCAAACTGACCAATCAAATTGGCGTCAGTTTTCTGCTCAGCACTCAAATTCTCCAAAAATTGCTTGGTGCCCGAGCGCGCGATCGTGCCCAAATTCGAGATCAGCTCATCGTGCGTCATGCCGATACCGTTATCGCGAATCGTTAGGGTTTTTGCGGCTTCGTCACTCTCGATTTCGATTCTATAATCCGCGTCCCCAGCAATTAATCCGGGCTCGGTCAAGCTGGCAAAGCGCAATTTGTCCAGCGCGTCGGAGCCGTTTGAAATCAGCTCGCGCAGAAAAATTTCTTTGTTTGAGTAAAGCGAATGGATCACCAATTGCAATACGCGCTGCACTTCAGCTTGAAACTGGTGCGTTTGCTTGGCAGGACCGGCTGATTCGGCAGATGCGGTGGTTTGAACAGCGTCAGACATGACGGGTATTTACCTTGTTAAGTTGCTGAAGCTCTCGAAGGTTGGGATAAGGTGCGCTTTTTCAAGGGTAGGCGCTGCTCAAGAGCACTCGGCGCATCTAGCTGAGCTATCGAAATGAAGTACAGCAAAAGCGGGAAATTAAAAAAAGAGAGGGCGTTGGGGATAACACCGAGATTCGCACCTCGCTTTTTCTTAAAAAACGCAGCCCCTTACGCCACCGCCGCCGAACTCATCCGCCCAAACGCGCTGTTTTCGACACGAATGTGCGCGCCTATACTTTGCGTGCGCGCCAATGCGGCTTCGGTGATCAGGCGAGCAACCAATAACTGATCCAGAGCTTTCGAGCCGCTTAAGCAGCGTTTTTCTAACAGCTGCAGTTGATCGAGCGCGTTGTTCAGGCCATCGCTGCTGCGCTGAATACCAACAAAGCCCCACATTAGCGTGCGTAAGCGGTTGTAGACCAGACTTTCACTGACTGGCGCTGTGCTGATGCGGCGAATCGGCACGGAACCGTCGTCGCTCAAGGTTTGATTCGACGTGCCCTGGCGCGCCAAACGCTCGCCCAAAGTTCGGCCGAAACTCAGTGCTTCTAATAAAGCGTTACCGCCTAAGCGGTT
>JAYTAO010000151.1:0-4702 GCA_043737435.1 Rhodanobacteraceae bacterium
CGGCGCGAGCAGCTGGGCAAGCGGGGCGGCGACTTGACGCGATTTGCGCAACCGCTTAAGCCTAAAGCGGCAGCCGCAACCCCGCCCACTAGCGCAATACCTGCTTCCACTTAGCACGAGGAATCGAAAATGGCTGAATTTACGCTCCCGAAAAATTCCAAGCTCACCACAGGAAAGCACTTCCCTGCCACGGGCGGCACGCGCATTAAAAAGTTTAAGGTTTATCGCTGGAATCCAGATGACAGTGCGAATCCGCGCACCGATACCTATGAGGTTGATCTGGATAAATGCGGGCCAATGGTGCTGGATGCCTTGATCAAGATTAAGTCTGAAATCGATCCAACGCTGACTTTTAGACGCTCGTGCCGCGAAGGCATTTGCGGTTCTTGCGCAATGAACATTGATGGTACCAACACCTTGGCTTGCACCAAGGCTTGCGATGACGTGAAAGGCGAGATGAAAATCTACCCGTTGCCGCACATGCCAGTGATTAAAGATTTGGTGCCAGATTTAACGCATTTTTACGCGCAGTATGCGTCGATCAAACCGTGGATCACCACGCAAACGCCAGCGCCGCCGGACCGGGAGCGCCTGCAAAGTGTAGATGACCGCGCGAAAATTGACGGTTTGTACGAATGCATCTTGTGCGCCTGTTGCAGCACCTCGTGCCCTAGCTATTGGTGGAATGGCGATCGCTATTTGGGCCCGGCTGTGTTGCTGCAAGCCTACCGCTGGATCGTCGATTCGCGCGATGACTCGACCGGTGAGCGCTTGGACAATCTTGAAGATCCATTCCGACTGTATCGATGCCACACCATTATGAACTGCGCCAAGACCTGTCCGAAGGGACTCAACCCGGCGCGCGCTATTGCGGAAATCAAGAAGTTAATGGTGCAGCGTCGCGCGGTTTAAAATGATGATTTGGGCGAAATAAATATCATCAAAGCCGCGATTCCGCGGCTTTGATGTTTTTGCAACATCTGCAACGTTAAAACGACTAGGAAATTTATTAATGTCCAACACAGATCTTTGGGCCATTGCGAAATGGTGGAGTGATCATGTACTTGACGCCCGCACTGCCGAAGAAACCAATCTTTATTTACGGTTGCACGGCCTAGTCAACATGGACTCCCGGGTGCGTGAAATTTTTGAGGTATTGGCGTCCAGATCAGGCGCTTCTGGCACCGAAGAATACTTCAAAGTTCGATTTCGAATCTCTCAACCCGCCGATAGCGTAAAACCACTAGGGGCGGGCTTAAGCCGTATTCTTGACCCGGTCGAGGTCATTGAATTTGCCGAAAGTATTGCCAGATTGCTGTTTGACGTAGCTACACCGAATCGATTGGCACCTAAACAGTTGGAATATGCCAGTATGGCTTTAATCGATGCTGCGCAATTTTTCGAAAGTCATACGAGTTCCGAACTTGCAGCCTTGCAAAGTGCGCGCAATTCGCAACAGCAAGCCTACGCGATGGCAAATTCCGAAAAATTATCTCGGTCTTGGCTGACTGAGCGCGCCCTGCAGCTGCGCCAACGTGCCGAACAATATCGCGAATGGGCTGCCGAGCCGCAAGGCACACCTGCGCCCTGGAAACGAAACGCAGTAGCCGGACCCCTACGCGCATTTGCAATTCGGTGGTTGGACGGCTTAAAACTTGCCAATGGCTACACTAAAGCTGCTGCTCAATATTTCACGGTATTTGCTGTAGGCGACGAGAGTTGTTTGAGTAAGGACGGATTAGAAAGCCAAGTTGTTGATGCGCTTTTGGAGTTCATTTTTGGACAAGGCTGGAAAAACGGCAACGAAGACGGTTCCAGCTACCAAATTTTAGAAGGCCCGCAATTCATGCTACCGAGCAGCGACGTCGCCCTGGCGGCTGCAGCCAACGTGGCAAACCGCCCAGATCAAGTGCGGTTTTGCCACGTTTCGGCCGCAAATCTCGTCAGTAAACTTGATGCTGAGCAATTCAGGACTTTATTGCGGGACTGCAAGTTTTAGTTGTTCAAAACCTGACGTACTTGTGCAGGCCTGCTAAAGACGAGTTACGCGCTGGTACCAAACACCGTCTCCGCCCGCTGAAATAACACCCATGAAGTCGCAATATATTTATCGCCAGCGCGCGGCTTATTGCCGCGGTGCGTGTGCGTAAATGCAGTTGGCGCGATAAGCAAAGCACCGGTTTTAGGCTTTATTTTTCGCTCCTGATGGAAAAATTCGGTTTCGCCTTCAACAAAATCTTCGTTCAGATAAAGCGTCCACAGCAGCGTGCGGTGCAGGGTTTCCGCTTGCGCATCGCGGGGAAAATGTTCGCAATGCCAATAGGGGTAACCGCCCTGATCAGCGGTGTAGCGCTGTAAGTTGATCGCGCCCGGGCGTAAGAGCTGCAAAATCAATTGATTGACAGCGGCGTCATCTTGCTGCAATAGCCCGGCCACATCCATACGTGTTGATGCACCACTTTCGCTACTTGCCAACATAAACGGGGCAAGCAATAGGTAAGGATATTTACGAACGTAAGCACGCATGCATTTAAGCAGCGCGCCATTGAAGACGGAAACGAATTCAGCCCATTCAGGTAATAAAGAAATCGCCAAGTCTCGACTGTTTTTTAATTCTGGATAAACGCCGCCGCCAACTTGGCCGGGTTGCGTGTGCTTACTGTGCAAGAAAATATTGATCGCCTGCGCGCAGACTTCTGGGTCGAGCGCAGCTTCATAGACTTCAATGAAATCGGAATGGCTCTGCATCAGGATACACGCGCAGCTTGGCTGACCAGTTTAGCGTATGCGTGGAATTTCAGTGGCAGGCCGCTTTGCCCATGCGTATCCGCCCGACATTGGAAACCACCAAAGAAAGTCCATCTGCTCGTCCAGGAGAACAAAACGCCAAAGTCTGATTGCTGCCGCCCGAGCGCCCATCAGGGCCAAAACTAGTTAGCCTGCGTCCACCTTGAATCGCCAAATTCTTGAATGCGTCAGCTTTAAATTGCGTCAAAAGCCTTTCATTGCTTTCGCGCTGGCGATTCCGATTGGCGTCGACAAAAACCAGCGAGCCGTTATCCCAATTACCCCCACAAATTTCACCTGCAGCGCTCGCGCAAACCACGACATGCACACGCCGGGATACCGCTTCGTTTCGCGCTAATTGAAACGCGGTAAAAAGACCGTTGCGCGCACTAATCATTCGCGCGTTTTGCGTTATTGTGGAAAATTGTGGCACTGCGATGCCGAATAGGATGGCAGCGATGGCAATGGTGATCATCAACTCAATCAAACTGAAGCCGCTTAGGTTTTTGTAGCATGGATTTTTGTAGCATGGGTTCATGGTGCCAACCTGGTTGTTTAGATGGCACACTTTGACGGCTGCACAGGCGTTGAGCTATCAGCAAGAACCGCAAATCAACTCAGATTAATCTGAGCTTCCACCCTAGGTCGAGAAAGGATTCCCAATGAGTGTCGTTGTTGTCGGCAGCTACGTGCAAGATTACGTATGGCAAGTCCCTGCCCTGCCCGCGTTGGGGGAAAGCCGTATCGGTACATTTTTTTCTGGCCCAGGAGGCAAAGGCTTTAATCAAGCGATCTGCTGCCATCGTCAGGGGGTAAAAACCGCGTTTATAGCGGCTGTAGGCGATGATGTTGCTGCTCAAAGCGCGCGTGCCACCGCCGAGGCCAGCGGTTTGCCGTGTTTATGGCATATCGCAGACGCGGCAACGGCGGCGGCGTCAGTGGTGGTTGCCGCAGATGGCAGTAATTTAATTTGCGTTGCCTTAGGTGCCAATCTCAGCCTGACCCAAGCGGTTGTGAATGCGCAAAGTGCGGTGATCGCGCAGGCTAAGGTGCTGTTGACGCAACTTGAAACTAATCTATCTGCTGGCTTTGAAGCGTTAACCCTGGCACGCGCTTCCGGCGTGCTGACGCTACTCAACCCGGCGCCCATCAACCCACTGGTCACCCTTGAGCTTATCGCCTTAGCGGATATTTTAACTCCGAATGAAACGGAGTTTGCGCACCTGCTGCAAGCCCTGCACGGCATTGAATTGCCGCCCCATTGGTGGCGCGCAACGGATGCCGAGCTCCATAGCTGGGCGCGCGAACTGAGCAATCTAACGGTGGTGATTACTTTGGGTGCCGAGGGTGCATTTGTGTCACACGCACCGAACCAATTGCGTGGTGATGACGAGCTTTACTATCGGGTTGCCGCACTACCTGCGAATGCCATCGACAGCACTGGCGCGGGGGATGCTTTTAACGCGGGCTTGGCAGCGGGCCTAGTGAAATTTGCGGATCAGAACTTTTTTCGGGCAGTAACGTACGCGACGCAAGTGGCAGCATTGAGCGTCGAACGCGTGGGTGCTGCGCTAGCAATGCCGACGGCGGAAGAGGTGCTGGCACGCTGGGGGTAATTTGCCTGGCCGGAGTTAACAATCGCGCAGGCAAAAATTAAAAAACGTCAGCGGCTATTAAATCGCTGACGTTTTATATTTTTTGATATTGCCTAGTACCGCTTTACTCGAAGCCATTCCTAAAAGTGAAATCACCGGTCGTGCAAGCTGTAGGCGTGCTGGCGTTGGTAATTTGCACCTCATCTAGGAAATAACCCAGCTCTTCGGCGCCACTATCGGAAGTGAAGCGCCAGCGAATGCGCGCATTTTGTCCAGCAAATGCGGCAAGGCTGGAACTAGCACTGATGAAGGCATTTGCG
>JAYTAO010000152.1:0-11437 GCA_043737435.1 Rhodanobacteraceae bacterium
TGCGTAACCACTCGCTCTGGCGTGATGCGATAAATTAAATCGGTATTGCGGCCCTGCACGTAAACATTACCGGCTCCGTCCAACGTCAAGCCATAGTAAGCCCCGGGCGCAAGCGGGGCAAAGTCTTCCACAAAGCCACTGTTATTAAGCCGTTTCACCAGCGCATCAACCAACAAATACAAGCGGTCCAACTTATCAATACCCATTGATTGCACGGTACCGGTAACACTAGCGAGAGTGACCATGCCGCCGCTGGCATCGACGCGCACAATATCGCTATTGACTGCGCCATTGCGGATGACCCGCAATGACAAGGTGCCCGCCTCTACCCGATCTAGATTCAGCCAAGCCAGGACAAAAACCTTATCTGCTGCATCTATGGCGATCTGAGTGACAGCATCCGCGGTGATGGCTAAAGTTTCAGTGATATTGGTGCTGGGGTTAAGGCGCAAAATCCGCAAAAACGATACGGCCCAGCGCGTCGACGTCAAAGTTGCCCTGCAGCGCGGGCAACGCACCGGTGATTCTGGACTTGACGCCACAAAGCATGTCGACTTTAGACACCTCTGCAGGCGAGCCGGATTGCACAAAAACATCGCCGTTTTGGTCCACCGCAAGGCGCGTAAGGTTACTAACAGATGTGACCAATTTTTTGAAATTGCCATCGAAACTAATGCGATACAGCGCATTGCTATCGGCGGCAATACCCGCGCCACCGGCAATGCCATCTAAAAAATTAATAGCGCCGGGCAAATCCACTAAAGCTAGGCTGGCAGTAGCACTCTAAACTTTAAAGATTCCGGTGTTTGTTCCTTTGCTACCCGCCACACAAAGCTCGTCATTGGCACTGACTGCTAAGAATTGCCCAAAGAAATTTGCGTCGCCATAAGCAGTACTAACCACACCCGCTGTGCGCTTGCTGACACGCGAGCCGACCATCCAATACTCAGAAGTATCACTCTGCTCCAGCTCGCGCAAACCTCCTAAGTTTGAAGTCAAATCCTCAATTCTGCCGTCAAGGTTTCTACGCCTCAATTCGTTTCCTAAAGCCAATAGATTGCCTCGGGAGTCAAAACGCAGGGTGCTGGCATTACTGGAGATTGACTTAGCAAAATCGCGCACCACGCCGTTCGCATCTACCTTACGAATCTCGTTTGGCTGACGCATCAACAAAACCAACGTGCCATCGCTCGCAAAGCGCATCTGTTCAATCGTGCCGCTGGTTCTAGCAAATTGGGTGATGCTGGTGTCCGCGTTGCGCCTTTTAATCACGGTCTCAGATGTGTATTCAGAAAAATAAAGCGTGCCATCGGCGCTGAAGGCAAGGGCTAATTGCGCCGCCAGCATCAACACTGTGTTGATAGCGTCCGTCTGGGCCGGAGCTCAGGGTGGTGTCAACTAGTCCTGTCATCGTGACATTGGTACCGGCAATCGGCGAGCCATCCCGCACATCAGTCACTTGGCCGCGCAATACCGCCGCGGTGCTCAAGCGCGTCAAAGATACCGTGCCAATATCCAGCTGTTGTCCAGCTTGTATCTGAATGTTGCTCAGCGTTTTCGACTGATAGCCGGATCGACTCAACGTTGCGCTGTACGTATTTGGCGTGATCAGAGCAATGCTAATACTTCCTACGGCATTACTGGTGCCAGTGAATTGCGAGTTGGGTGCCAGCACCAGCGTGGCGTCTGCCAGCGGTGCCAACGTTTGCACGTCGCGCACCAACAGCGAAAGCTCACCGGTGGTAGGTGCAGGCGGCTCGCTAGCTACTGACAACGCCGGTAACGCCAACGCGGTCAAAAAAGCATCGTTGCCCCAACTGCCGTTCGCCAATTGGGCACTACGAATTTTTGTCCTTAGGCCAGCTAGATTAGGATCATTGGTACTGGCATAGGCAAAAGCGATTGCGCCAACGGTGTCCAAAACGGTTTCACTATAGCTCCCATTTTGCAGTTGACCAGCCAAACGCAGTCGCGCTTGATCAATATTTGCTGCGATTTGAAATTGCGCGCCATAGGATTGCAGTGCCAACAGCACATAGGCACTGACGTAGGGTTTCGAGGCGTTGCTGGTACTTAGCAGCGTAAAGTCATCACCTTTGGCGGTTAGAAAGTCGATGCTGCGGGCAATTTCAGCGCCGCTAAGCTGGTTCGCCGCGCGAAGCGCAAGCAACGCAAACGCGGTATCCAGCGGGTTGGAGCCATGCAGTTGCAGGTGGCGATGCAGGAGGCCGAACAGCTGTTGGCGGGTGTTCCCGAGCCCTTTGATCAACTGATTTTGCAAGGCAGCGCAAGCCCTGATCGGGAAAAAGCTGAGGCCGCTTTGGCCGCCCTGCAAACACTTGCATTAAAATTAAAAGCCAGCGCGGAAACCTTGTCGTTTCAGATTGTGGTGCCGGGTGTTTAAATTAGAAAACAAAGTTGGCTAGACCAATAAGCAAGTATTTCCAGTTCGCACATTGCGCAACATCATCATGGCCTTCGAAAACATAACTCGATCTAATGACGCGCAGAGCACGTCACCCGACAAATTCACGGTGCCAACACTCACAGTAAGTGCGCTGTGTTTGTTCGCTGCTGTGCAAACCGCTAGCTCGGCTGGATCAAACGCTGGCTTCGCGCATCAAGTCTTCAATCGCGACGCTTTCAGTCAAGCTGCTCCGGCTTTGGATGCGGCGGAACTCCGCGTTTTTAACTTTGGCAATCGGCTGTTTAATACCAATTGGGTCGTTGCACCCGCCTCGGCTAGGGGTTTTGACGGACTCGGACCGCTATTCAATCGAGTGTCCTGTTCTGGCTGCCACCTGCGCGATGGTCGCGGGCGTCCGCCAAGTGCCGGGGAAGATGAACTGCTGTCCATGGTGGTGCGTATCAGCGTGGCGGGTACAGATAAATACGGGGCGCCCAAGCCAGTGCCGGGCTATGGCACGCAAATCAATGATCGCGCCATTCCCGGCGTGCAGCCCGAAGCGCGGGTGCAAATTCGCTGGCAGGAATTGCCGGGAACCTATGCCGACGGGAGCGCCTTTAGTCTTCGCAAGCCATTGATTAGCTTTGATAAACTGGCCTACGGCAGCCTGCCCAAGAACCTATTGAGCTCGGCCCGGGTGGCACCGGCAATGTTTGGCATGGGGCTAATCGAGGCGGTAAGTGAAGCCACCCTGTTGGCACTCAGTGATCCGAATGATGCCAACCAAGACGGAATTTCTGGCCGCGTTAATCGAGTTTACTCGAACTCAATGGGGGTCAACGCGATAGGTCGCTTTGGTTGGAAAGCCAGCGTTGCAACACTGGCGGAGCAAAATTTAACGGCAGCACTCGGTGATATCGGCATCACGTCCACCGCCGCGCCACAGCAAAACTGCCTGCCGCAACAGGCCGCCTGCGTTAGCGCGATAGATGGTGGCGAACCTGAACTTGTCCCGGCTTTTGCCGACAAGCTCAATCAATATGTGCAAACCCTAGGCGTGCCGCAACAGCGCTTAAAGACGCCGCAAAGCAAGTTAGGTGAATTACTTTTTCGACAGTTCCAATGCAGCGCGTGCCACATACAAACGCTGAGCACCGGAACCCAATCAACCCGCAGCTATTTACGCAAGCAAACGATGCAGGCTTACTCTGATTTGCTTTTGCACGATATGGGCCTGGGCCTGGCGGATGGCAGGCCAGATTTCCTAGCCACGGGCGCAGAATGGCGCACTGCTCCGCTTTGGGGTTTGGGCTTAGTGTCCCTGGTGAATGATCACAACAACTACCTACACGACGGCCGCGCACGCGGCTTCGCCGAGGCGATTTTGTGGCATGGCGGGGAGGCAAACCGATCAAAAGAGCAATTTCGCACTGCCTCAAAAGCGCAACGGGATGCGTTGCTCGCGTTTTTGCAAGGTATTTGAGCGTGTGCTTGTTACCTCAGTTGCTCAAAAAAATCGGGTGCTCAGATGAGTATTCGCCGCGTACGATTTGCTTGAGTTCATTCAAAAATTGATTGGCCTGCGCTAGCTCGCCATGCGCGCGCGCCGCCTTTACCGCTAAGGCCAACGCCGCAGCCTTTATTGGCATCACGCTTGAGTAACGCTCGGAATCTAAATTCAGCAGAGTAATCAGTGTGTCAGCCAGCGCGCCAGTTCGCGCGAAATAGCGCTGCGCTTGCACCAGCCGCAGCCGCAGCATGGGCACGTCGCGTGCCCGTTCGGTTGCCGAAAGTTTGGCGCTAAGGGTATTGAGCGCGGCGCTAGCGATTGCGAGATCGTCGTCACGCCCCCGCTGGCTGGCAATCTCCGCTAGTTCCGCCCAACATTGCCGCGCCGAAAGTTGTGGTGCTGCGGCATCGGCGTTAATCATCGCTTGGCACTGCGAGACGAATGCGCTGACCACCTTGTTGGGCTCGGCTAATTGTTGCGCCAGCTGTGCGCGAACACAAACAGTCGAGGGATTCAAGCCATTCGGATCGCGTTTGCGCTGTAACGCTAAACCTAATTCCGAATTGGTGCGCGCACTTTCATAGCGGCCCAGCGCCCGTTGTGCACTGGCCAAATTGCCATAGACATTCGCCATTTGATTGCTTTGCTCGCGCCCCTGAGCCCGCAACAGTGTGGCCAATTCGTTCAAAGTTGCCTCGCCGGCACGAAAATGCCCGGCCTGAATTTGCGCAATCGCCAAGCCATTCAACATATCCACATATTGACTATGACGAACCTCGCTGAGCTTCAAATCTTGGCTTTGTGGTGCCTGTTCTGCGCCACGGTAGCGTAGGCGCATCAGCTGCGCTGCCTTAGCAATTTGAGTTTCCGCGCGCTCGTATTCCCCCAGATAACGTAGCGCCCGGCCGCCTATGCGGGCGCAATCCAACTGCGCCCATAAAAACTCTTCCGACGCAGGGCGCAACAGCGCATCCGCAGTGTCCAATAGCTGGCGCGCCTCGGAGCTATTGCCGGACTCAGCGCGCTGCGCCGCCAACGCGCAGGCCGCCGCCGCCTCGGCGTCGGGAAGGCTTTGCCCGCGCCTGCGCTCGTAATTTTCCCGCAGCATCGACTCACGCTCGGCGTAGAGCTCAAAATTAGCGTAAGCACCGGCCACTTCCCAGATCACCCCTGCCTGCAGTTCGGGAAAGCCGCCCAAAGTACTTACGGCATATCGGTGCGCGCGCCGCGCCAGCTCGGGCCCCGCCGCACCCTGTAATTCCACATCTTTGAGCAGGGCGGAAATGAACGCGCGCGCGCCTAGCGTTTCATTTTCACGAGCGTTCGTTTGAATTTGTTGACGCCGCATCGCCGCGCTACTCTCACCTGCCTTACCCGCTTGATACAGGGCGATGCCACCGGCGCTTAAAATCAACACACTTGCAATGGTTCCCGCGGCAACCAACTGCGCGTTACGGCGCAAATAAGCGCCGGTACGCTCCCAATTATTGATGTGTCTTGCCGCGATTGGGCGTCCGGCCAAATACGCGCGCACATCACTCGCCATATCTGACACGCTAGCAAAGCGATCTGCCGGATTTTTTTGGATGGCTTTGCTGATGATGCAGTCCAAGTCCCCACCTAGCTCGGAAGGACTGACTAGCAGCTGCATGGCG
The DNA here is from genome assembly GCA_043737435.1 of Rhodanobacteraceae bacterium. Taxonomy (GTDB): domain Bacteria; phylum Pseudomonadota; class Gammaproteobacteria; order Xanthomonadales; family SZUA-5; genus JANNYA01. The sequence continues at coordinate 5,573 of JAYTAO010000152.1, forward strand.
GGCAAAACGGCAGCACTGGGCAATGCCGGGACGCGCTCTAAAATGCGTTCTATTTGCTCTGCAAGCGGCCCGCCACGTGCTTGTGGGCGCGCTCCGGTGAGTAGCCAATATAGCAACAGCCCCAGCGCGTAAACATCGGTCCTGACAGTAATCGCGCCGCCTTGAACTTGCTCGGGCGCTGCATATTCCGGCGTGTGCGGCGACTCGTCAGTCGCTTCGTCCAAACCCGGGCCACTCACCACTTTGGCAATGCCAAAATCCAGGAGGTGCGCGGTATCGTCGGCGTCAATGAGGATATTTCCGGGCTTAATATCGCGATGCACCACCAGCTCTGAGTGGGCGTAAGCAACCGCATCGCAGACTTGCAAAAACAGCCGCAAGCGCTCACGCAGTTTTGGGCGCTTATGTTCGCACCAACGATCTAATTGATCTCCTTCGACAAATTCCGTCACCAAATACGGCAATCCGTCCGGCGTCACGCCACCGTCAATCAAGCGGGCAATATTGGGGTGATCTAACTGCGCCAACACACGCCGCTCAAACTTGAAGCGCTCAAGCACATCGGGGCGGTCGCTGCGTAAAAACTTCATCGCAACTACCATCTCGAACATGCCATCGCAGCGCTCAGCACGCCAAACTTCGCCCATGCCACCGCGGCCAACCAAATTACAGATACGCCAAGGCCCAAGTTGCTCGGGCAAGGACTGCGCATCAAACGCTAGCGAACGCATTTTCGCGCCAGACAGCGTGTCGTAAATGGCGGGTCCCGTGGTGTCAAAACTAGCTAGTGCGCCGCGCGGCCAAACAGGATGAATGGGGCTAAGCCCTGCGCCATCGGTAATTTCATCGGCGCACATGGCGGCCGCAGGTGGCGCCTTTACTGTGAGCGCGGCTGGCGCTTCTTCAGTGTCGGCGGGTGGTAAATGCTTATTCACGGGCACCAATATTAGAGCTACCCGAACTATTTTTGACGCTTGGCTCTTGCTTGAACGCCATGGGCTCGGCCATCTGCGCTAATACAAAAAACCGAGCGGTACGCATCCAGGCTATGGCCGCAACGCTGCACTGAGCCAACACGACAGTGCAGAGCATCGCAACTACGCCCACGCCGCTAATGCGCTGGCGCAGCAGCAACAACAAAAGTAATGCGCTGATGCCGACGCCACCAACAATCAAGTAACCGCTGATGCGCCGCAGTAATTGCCCGCGGCTCAGGGCGCGTAAAAAAGCGCTGGGTGGAAAGCGCAAACGGCAATCCAACAGGTATTCAGCACGCGCAATCTCAACAAAAAAATGCGTTATCAGCGCGATCAGCACCGCCGCAAGCCAGCTCACAATCTGCACATTAGCAAACGAATTTGCATCCACATATTCCTCAACCCTAATTTCAGCGCTCGCCGCAACCACAGCGGCCATTCCAAAGCCTAGCAAATACACCAAAAGTGCGCTTAGGTGCAGCCAAAACCAGCGGCTGTAATCCATAAGTCCAGCAATAAATAGCCTAGACCAAGGCAATTTCTCTGAAGCCACAAAAAGCGCCGCTGCCAACGCGGTTAACATGGGCGCGAACAGCAAGGTGCACACCCACGCCAGCGTGACATTGGTTTGGATTGCCAGCTCGCTACGCTGATAGCGTGCGCCAATCGCGCTCAGCGCGTCTAAATTCAGGCGCTGTGCGAGCGCGTCAGAATAGGCGGAAAAATCGAGCACGTCGCGTAAAATTCCGGCCAAAGGCAAGCCCACCAACAGGGTTGGTACCATACTGGCAACCAGCCAAAACAGCACAAGCCTAAAATCAAGTGCGCGCCGCATTTGGCGAAATATGGGCCGCCAAAAGTTCGCGCCGCCGTTCATAAGCTCAACACCATCGCATAAAGAGTCGTTAACGCGTTTGCCAGCTCAAATGACCAGCGTGTGCTGGCAAGCGACTTAGCCTCGAGCGTACGGGTGTTATCAATCAAGCTCTGATCCAGAAAATAGCGCTGCTCTGGGTCAAGTTCCGCGGATCGTGCTGGCGTGGCGCTAAAAAACTGGAGTCGACGCCAGCGCGGCGCATCCAAGGCGGCCGGCCAAGTTTGGCTTTGACTGCTGCCATCAGCAAAGCGCACGCGCAGCGTTTGGGGCTGGCTAACGCCAAAATGGCGCACGCTAACGAGCGTTTCAAAACGTCCAGAGGTGCCTTGCGGAACTGAGGTCAAAGCACTAATGCCGTCCTCCATCACCCCGCCCGGGGCATACACGTTTTGCGCAAAAACGCGCGCCACATGTTCGGCATCATTACTCACTTCGCCCAAGATCGCTTGCAAGTCAGCGGTACTGGGGTGGCGAAATTTCCAGCGTTGATAGTAAGTGCGCATCGCGCGCGCCATTACCGCACTGCCCCAGCGCGCTTCCAAATCACGCAGCATCGTAGCTGTCCGAAAATACACCGTACTAAAGCTAGATTCAGAAAAACGTGCCCAAGAATTCTGTCCCAACGCATCCATCGGGTCCGCCAATCCAGCCGCCCACCGTGCCAACTCAAAACGCGCAAAATTTTGCGTAAAGCCCAGACGCTGCAAAGCATCTGGCAGCGGCATCGTTATCGCAGCATCGCGCAATAAACGATCATTCCAATATTGATTTATGCCCTCGTCCAAAAACGGTTCTTCAAATTCGTCGTTAGCAACAACCCCTTGAAAATAATTGTGGGTAAATTCGTGGATAGCGACGAATTCCAGCGCAGCTGCGGCGTAGGATCCGGGCGGAACGCGGGCAAAGCCTTCGACGGTAAATAACGTCGGGTATTCCATACCGCCCGCGGCTTCGGCGTTGAGCGGCGGCACGATCACGCTGACGCTATCAAAGGGATATTCGCCCAAGGTATCGTTGGCATAACGCATCGCTTTGCGTGTGGCGGTAAGCGCAGGCTGGGCGCTTGCCGCGTAGTCGGGCGTGTAAAATACTTTTATCACCACGTCTGCCTTACCGACTCGGCTAAATGCCCCGATCAATGGCGGCGCAAACCGGGAATCGGCGGCCCAAGCAAAATCAATAACGTCCGCTTGTTTGAAGCGATAGCGCCGCTTGCCAGCGGACTCGTCAAATTCAACTTGCGAACCCGTCGCCGCCACGGTGTAAGTTTTTGGCACAACAATGCCTACGTCGTAACTGCCGAAATCGGCATAAAACTCACTGTTTAGATGAAACTCGTGCGCGTTCCAGCGCGCCGCGGTCGCGCCACGTTCGCCGGGCAACTCTAGTACTGCGATTTTGGGGAACCACTGGGCAACCATATGAAAGCTTTGGAAATAGCCGGTGCGCGCAATCACGCGCGGCAGCTGGCTGACAAAGCGCATGGTCAATTCCAACGTCGCACCTGATGCCACCGCTTGCGCCAAGTCGAGCGCGAGCACGCTTTGATCGCTGGCAGGCCCGCCGTCGGGCTGCACGAAGCGCTGCTTCGGCTCTATATCGACGCCCTTCTGTCGAATATTACTGACATTAATCGCGCCCCACTCCCCGTCTTTTAAAGGCGCTTCAATTTCTGTCAGCGTGTTTTCCGTTAACGCGTTCAAACGCGTTTCACGCATAAAGGTGCTGTCCGGGTTTGCGAAGGCATTGAGATACAGATGCAAATAGATCGTCGAAATCGGAATTTCCGAGCGATTGCGCCAGCGCAGCGTTTGCTGCCCGGTTACACGATGCGTACTCGGATCTAGCTCAGCGCTGATGTCATAGTGCACCACGCGATCTGAAAGCGTAGGCTCAGAGCCGCTACGGACGCCGCCCCAGGCGGTATCGCTACTGGGCGTTGTAACCGCGCTTGCAGCAAACCCTTGCAGCATCGGTGGATCCGGGTCTTGCGCCATTACGCACGGCAATGGCAGCAGCAAGAATGCGACAACCCAGAAGACAATACGACCCACGCGCACTCCAACAGCGGAAATTTGCGGATGAGAGTACCGGTTTTTAGCCGCTAGGCGGCAATTTTTGCGCTTTGCCCCGGTAAGCCGCATAGATGCGCTCGGCTAAATCACGATTGATACCGCTTATCGTCATCAGCTCCTCAACGCCTGCTTTTGCGACACCGCGCAAACCGCCAAAGGCTTTTAGAATTGCACGTCTACGCGCCGGGCCGATGCCGTCAATATCTTCTAAAACCGACTTTTCGCGGGTTTTGCCGCGCGCTTTTCGATGCCCTGTGATGGCAAAACGGTGCGCCTCATCGCGCACGTGTTGAATCAAATGCCCGCCTAAAGAATCGGGCCCAGGCCAGATCTCGCGCATTTCAGCGCCCAAAAACAGTGTCTCAAAGCCGCTTTTGCGGGCCGGTCCTTTGGCGACGCCAACCATCAATGGCAAAGGCATAATTTCAAGCGCGCTTAGGACATCAATAGCCTGTTTAAGCTGGCCTTTACCACCATCAATCAGCAACACATCCGGCAATTTCTCCTCGCCATTGGCAATGCGCTTGTAGCGCCGCGTCAGCGCTTGATGCATCGCTGCGTAGTCATCGCCGGGCGCAATTCCGCTGATATTGAACCGGCGGTAGTCCGCCTTCAGCGGGCCCGCTTCGTTAAACACAACGCATGAGGCGATCGTCGCTTCGCCCATGGTGTGACTGATATCAAAACACTCGATGCGTTTGGGAGTAATGGACAAACCTAACAATTCCCGCAAAGCCTCGAAACGTTTTGCCAGCGTCGCTTTTGCAGCCAATTCACTAACTAAAGCGCTGGCGACAGTGCGCGTTGCCATCGCTACCAGCTGGGCGCGCTCGGCGCGCGGATTGCAAACCAATTTAAGTTTGTGCCCGCAGGCTTGCGTTAACGCCGCCGCAATCGCCTCGCTATCTTCTAAAACACGGTCCAATAACAGCTCATCCGGCGCTGGGTGGTCAATGTAAAACTGCATTAGAAAGCTGGACAGCACCTCGTCTTCATTCGCTTCGGTGGGCAATTTGGGGAAAAAGCTTTTACTGCCTAAATTGAGACCGTTTCGAAAAAACAGCACCACAATCGCGGCCATACCCTGGTCAACTTTGACCGCTACGGCATCTAGATCTCCACGCTCGCCGGCAACAAAATGGTTCGCGGTAACGCGTCGCAGCGCAGCTATTTGATCGCGCAAGCGCGCGGCTTTCTCAAATTCCAGATCCGCCGCGGCAGATTCCATTTGCGTGCCAATATCGCGAATGATTTGCTGACTTTTGCCAGTTAAAAAAAGCTCGACATTTTTCACCTGGGCACGATAAACATCCGGCTCGATCAAACCCACACAAGGTGCCGAACAGCGCTTTATTTGATGCTGTAAACAAGGCCGTGTGCGGTGCGCAAACACGCTGTCTTCGCAGCTGCGCAATAAAAAAAGCTTCTGCAGACTCTCTACCGTCTCTTTTACCGCCCAGGCCGATGGAAACGGCCCATAAATTTTTCCAGGCACGTCTTTGCTGCCCCGGTAATAGCTTACACGCGGAAACATATCCTGGGTGCTTAGGCGCACATAGGGGTAGCTTTTATCGTCTTTCAAATCAATATTGAAACGCGGCCTTAGCGATTTGATCAGCTGCGCTTCTAGTAACAATGCCTCCGCCTCGGTGCGGGTAACAATCACTTCCATGCTAACCACCGAGGCCACTAACAAAGCCAAGCGCGGCTGCAGCTGCGGCCGCGCGAAATAACTTTCAACGCGCCGCTTCAGGCTTTTTGCCTTACCCACGTAAAGCAATAGCTCATCGCTACCCAGCATGCGATAAACGCCGGGTTCGTGTCCGAGCGTGCGGGCAAACGCCAAGCCGTCAAATACCGACTTTTTGCTCATGAAGCCGCAGCCAAAATTTGCCGAGCCTGCAATTCATCCAATTTGATTTGTGCGACTAGCGCT
>JAYTAO010000153.1:0-4689 GCA_043737435.1 Rhodanobacteraceae bacterium
GAGACGCGCGTCATTTTAACCTCACTTGCCGATCAACTTGCCGGCGCGATCTATTGGGCTCAGCTCAATCAAACTCTAGCGGAGAAAACGCGCGAGCTAGAAACTCAGCGTGCCGAGCTAGCGCATGCGAATCGCAAGTTGAAGTTAGCGAATGCCAAGTTGGAAAAAAGCGCGTTAAGCGATCCGTTAACCAGTCTAGCCAATCGGCGCGCCTGGGATAACCACGTGAAGCGTGAATTTGCCCGCGCCCAGCGCAGCTTGCGCAATTTAAGCGTTGCAATTATCGACGCGGACAATTTCAAGGCGTTTAACGACCGATTTGGTCACGCCGCCGGGGATCGCACACTCAAACGCATCAGCGCGGTGTTGGCAAAATACACCCGGCGCAGCGGCGAGCTTGCGGCGCGTTTGGGCGGTGAGGAGTTTGGTTTGTTGCTACCGGAAATCGAGGCGGAGGAAGCGAAGCTTATTTGCGAACGGCTATTGGTTGAAATTGCTGAGTTAAAAGGCTGCACGACGATCTCGATCGGCCTAAAAAGTGCGATCCCGACGCCGCGTGGCACCGTGGAAAAATTTGTCGAATTGGCGGATCGCGCGCTTTATCGCGCTAAGCGTGCTGGACGCAACCGATTGACGCTAGCCTAAAGTTTTAAATGCCCGGTCAATAGCGCTTCAGACACGGGTTGCTCCGCTGCGCGCTGCCCGGCAAAGCAGATTAAAAAACTGCCCTATGTTAAAGTTAGGGGCTATCTGCAAAGGCCTTTTGAGCACATGGCTCTAGACCTTCGCCCACTCAAAATTTACCGAAAAGGAATTCTGCCCCATGGCTGAGTTCGCAAAAGAAGTATTGCGCGTCAACGTCGAAGATGAAATGAAACAAAGCTACCTAGATTACGCCATGAGCGTGATTGTAGGCCGCGCACTTCCTGATGTTCGCGATGGTTTAAAGCCTGTGCACCGGCGTGTTTTGTTCGCAATGAAGGAACTGGGCAACGATTACAACAAAACCCGTATCAAGTCCGCCCGGGTCGTCGGTGATGTGACCGGCAAATACCACCCGCATGGCGATGTCGCGGTTTATGACACTGTCGTGCGCATGGCGCAACATTTTTCGTTGCGCTACCTGCTGGTCGATGGTCAAGGTAACTTTGGCTCAGTCGATGGCGATTCGCCGGCGGCGATGCGTTACACCGAAGTGCGTTTGACCAAGTTGGCAGCCGAATTACTGCGCGATATTGATCGCGACACGGTGAACTTTAAACCCAACTACGACGGCACCTTGGATGAGCCAACGGTACTACCGACGATGATTCCGAACCTGCTGGTCAATGGTTCTGCAGGGATTGCGGTAGGTATGGCGACCAATATCCCGCCACAAAACTTGGGCGAAGTGATTGACGGCACGCTGGCATTGATGCAAAACCCGGAGTTGAGCATTGATGAGCTGATGAAGTTTATTCCAGGCCCGGACTTCCCGACCGCAGGCATTATCAATGGTATCGCCGGTGTCGTAGAAGCTTATCGCACTGGCCGCGGCCGCATTCATGTGCGCGGCCGTGCTGATATTGAGCGCGATGGTAATCGCGAACAAATCATCATCACCGAGCTGCCGTATCAAGTTAACAAAGCCCGCTTGATCGAAAAAATCGCTGAGTTGCACAAAGAAAAGTTGATCGAAGGCATCGCCGGTGACGGCCTGCGTGATGAGTCTGATAAAGACGGCATGCGGGTGGTGATTGATGTGCGGCGCGGTGAAAACGCCGAAGTGCTGCTAAATAATTTGTATCGCCAGACTCAGCTACAAACCGTGTTTGGCATCAATATGGTGGCGCTGGTTGCTGGCCAGCCGAGGGTTTTAAATCTCAAGCAAATTTTAGAATGCTTTATTGCGCACCGGCGCGAAGTAGTGACTCGGCGGACGGTATTTGAGATTCGTAAAGCTAGGTCACGCGCGCACATCCTAGAAGGTTTAACCGTTGCGCTGGCCAATATCGACGAGATGATCGAATTGATCAAAACCTCGCCAACGCCAGTGGAAGCGAAAGAACGCATGCTGGTGAAAAAATGGTCGCCCGGACTGGTTGCAGCGCTATTAAACGGCGCGGGCAGCGACCGCACGCGTCCGGAAGATGCGAAGTTTTATGAGGGTTTGAGCGAAGCGGGCTATCAGCTTTCCGAAATTCAAGCGAAAGAAATCCTGGAAATGCGGCTCGCGCGTTTGACCGGCTTAGAGCAAGACAAGCTCAGCCAGGAATATCAAGAAATTTTGCGCCACATCTTAGAGCTGTTCCGCATCTTGGATGAGCCGGATCGCTTGAACGAAGTGATTACCGAAGAATTAAATGGCATCAAGACTAACTTCGCTGACAAACGCCGCACCGTAATCGAAACCTCGCAAGCGGACTTGGAAGCGGAAGATCTGATTAAACCGGAAGATGTGGTTGTTACTTTAAGCCACGCCGGTTACGTCAAACGCCAACCGTTGACGGCTTATCGCGCGCAAAAGCGCGGTGGCAAAGGCCGCAGTGCGACCAATTTGAAAGAAGAGGATTTTGTTGAGCGGCTGTGGGTTGTTAATACCCATGACACGCTGCTGACCTTTACCAGTGCTGGCCGGGTGTTTAAGACTAAGGTTTACCGCGTGCCCGAGGCCAGCTCAGGTTCGCGCGGACGCCCGATTGTGAACTTGATACCGATTGAGCTTGGCGAAAAAATTCAGGCGATTTTGCCGATCCGCGATTTCACCGACGATAAGTCGATCTGTTTTGCTACGCGTAACGGCGTGGTTAAAAAGACGGCGTTAAGCTTTTTCGCGAATGTGCGCAGCAATGGCATTCGCGCGATTGAATTTGATGAAGGCGATGGCTTAGTTGGCGTCGGTTTAACCGACGGCAGCAGTGACATTATGCTGTTTGGCAGCAATGGCCGCGCGGTGCGTTTCAGCGAAGATGTGTTGCGCGAATTAGGCCGTACCGCGCGCGGCGTGCGCGGTATGCGTTTTGATGACGATGGCAAAGTGGTCAGTTTGATTATCGCGGACTCAAAATTTGTCGCACAAGATGGCGACGAGGAAGAAGGCGACGTCGGCGAAGTTGCGGAAGTCTCTGAAGGCGGCGATGCAATCGAGTTGCTTGACGCCGCTGGCCCGCAAATTCTGACCGCAACCGAGCGCGGTTACGGCAAGCGCACGCCGTTGCGCGCTTTTCCTCGCAAAGGCCGGGGCGGCAAAGGCGTGATCGCGATCAAGTGCAGTGATCGCAATGGCCCGCTCGTGGCGGCAATTCAAATTGATGACATTGATGGTTTGATGTTGATCTCCGATCAAGGCACGTTAGTGCGCACCCGAGCTTCGGAAGTCGCGAAAGTCGGGCGCAACACGCAGGGCGTTACCCTGATGCGCATGGTTGAAGCCGAGAAACTTATTGGCATTGTGCGCGTCGACAAAGAACAAGAGCCCGAGCTTGACGACGACGCGCCGCTGGCATCACCCGATCCTGCACCGCCGTTCAATGCGGCAGATTCAGGACTAGGCGGCGAACCAACGGTTTGATAAACCGCTGAGCACGGATCTTTCGCAGCCGAATCGACGTTTTCTTAAAGAGTAAATGCAATTTTATGAGTAAGCTTTTGTTCCAGGCCGCGCTATTTGCGTGCTCCGTTTACCTCACGCTGATGCAGAGCTCTCAGGCAAGCGACGCGGCGCCGGAGCCATCCTTGATGCTTGAGCCATCAATGACGTTGGCACGCGATACGGTGTTGCCGCATGTGGTCTCCATCTTGGTCGTGCGCGAAGACTTTTCCGGGGGTGAAGCCAGGTTGTCGCTTTCTGGCGGTACCGGCACCATCATTGGAGCCGAGGGCTACATCGCAACGAATGCCCACGTCACTGAAAACGGCCAGCGTTTTCGTGTGGTTCTTAACGACCAGCGGGAATTCCCAGCCAAGCTGATCGGCACCGATGCGGTTAGTGATTTGGCGGTTTTAAAAATTGTTGCGCCCGCAGGAACGGTTTTTGGTTTCGCCAGCTTCAGCGCCAGCGTCAGCGATTTGAAACCCGGCGACACGGTGCTTGCGATGGGCGCACCTTGGGGCATGCGCGACTCGGTCAGTGCTGGGGTAATTAATAACGTCAATCGTTTGATGGTCAGCTTGTTCGAAGATGAGGCCGACTACGAGCAAAGCCTCAATGAAAGCCAAGCAACGGCGCGCTATTACGCCTGGATTCAACACGACGCATCTATCTCACCTGGCAACTCGGGCGGGCCGTTGGTGGATCTGCACGGTCGAATTATCGGTGTAAATACGCGCGGTAATGTCTTTGGCGGCGACATGGCGTTTTCCATCCCCTCGCCGATTGCGCGCAATGTGGTGGATACTTTAATTGCTCATGGCAAAGTCACCCGCAGTGATTTTGGTTTTGGCGTACGCAGCTTGCGTGGCACCGGCCTTGCGTCTGGCGCGTTGATTAGCGATGTAGATCGTGACTCAGCCGCGGAAAAAGCCGGGCTAAAACCCGGCGATCGTTTGCTCGGCCTTGATGGCGCGTCAATCAATTTATTGGAACCGGAAGACATACCGAATTTTCGCCGCGCATTGACGGAGCGTAAAGTCGGCTCGACGCTGGCAATGCAAATTGATCGAGACGGGCAAAAGCGCACGATAAACGTGCTTTCCATCGAGCAAGTAGAC
>JAYTAO010000154.1:0-4684 GCA_043737435.1 Rhodanobacteraceae bacterium
GCGGTGGTTTGGGTAAATTCATCGAATAAATCAAACACCGACCGTTTGAGTTCGTTTGCCCAGCTGCGTTTGAGTTCGGTCGTCTCTTGGTCAAGGCGCGCGGCAAAAATGTGCTTATAGAAGGCTGCCTCGGTCGCATCATAAAAGCGTGTGCGCACCGGCGCGCTGTCGGACTTTCCCGATGCGCTCAGTGATTTTCGTACCGCCTGCGCCAATTGACTCGCGGCTACGTCAGCGGCCTTTACCAGTTGGGCTGCCAAAGCACCGACTAGTCTTGCCGCTTCAGGGCTAAGATCCACTAAGGTTGGAAGTAGCGCCTCATGCCACGCCAGCGCTTTCATATTGTCCATTTCAAAGCCAAACACCCACATATCAGGCTGAGCGGCAAAGTGTTGGCGCATTGCGGTGCGGCGATCGCTGCTTAGCTCAAACACTTTTGCCATTTTGCGGGCGTCCGCATCGCCGCTTACGCCATCGCTCGGCGCGGCAGCGAACGTCGGCCATTCACGATAACCAAAGCCGCCCGATTTTGGGTGCAACGGCAGCCAGCTATCGTCTTTTTTGACGTAGTAATACGGGCTTAGCGGATGCGCGTACTTGTCGGATGGATAGTTCGCGCCGTAGTTGCGCGCGCTGTAACCGCTAATGCGTTGCCCTGCCGGCATGCGCGGGTCGAGTTCGCACACACCCTCGAATTGGTTTGCGATCAAACGAATGCGGCGCGGTGTGGCCCAAAAACTCCATAGCGAGTTGCCAAGCGCCAAGCGTGGCGGCTTGCCATCGCTAACAAGTGTTGCTACGCACCATGGAAAAGCGGTAGTCAAATTGTGGCGCTCGGCGGGCACCAAAACGTTGCACCAAAGCTTTTCAAACAAGGTGGTGGCGGTTTCGGCGCGCTTGCGCAGCTGCGGCCAAACCAACGTGGTGAGCGGCCCGCCTCCGCGTAATCCAGTGCGATGCCCAGCACCGCCACTGGGCGCATTGATCTGCAAGGTAAGCAGCATTTGCGCAGCGGTTGCGGCGCACACAGCAAGCCCAGCGCGCGCTTTAATAAAATGCGCGGCATTATTGTCCACGGTATTGACGCCCGGGGCTTCAATCAACAGCGCCTCAAGCGCGCACTCCGAGCCGCCATCGTCCAGGCTAGGACTCAAATCCTGCATAAAAGCTGGCCCCGCATCAGAGAGCAGCTCAAAGCAGTCTTTGACCTTTAAAAACGCCGCTTCCAGCAAAGCCCGAGTGGGCGGATTGAGCAGCACGTCCTCCCAAACTTCATCATCTTTCGGTGGCATCAGCGTGTACAGCAGCCCGATCAAAAACTGGGCCATTGCACCATTGAAATCTGGCCGCACCGCATCTAGTTGAATAACCGGGTCGTTCGCGTCGGTCAAATCCAGCGGCGAAATCAATTTGAAAACGCTGCTCAATGTGCGCACGGGAATCCATGCGTCGGTAATTAGGTTCATGGGTTTACTGCTCCTTTTGGAATCAGTACAGGCAACCTGTCTCAAATTGTGAGACAGGTTTGTTGACCGTTAGGAGCGTGCGCTATGATTCGCACGCCAGATGATGGCTAACCACGATTCTTGCCCCGTTCTAGTTTGTCGACCTGGCGGGGCTTGAATCTTGGACTGGCAACGCCGGGTTAACCTGCAGCGCGCCTGGACTTTATTATTGGCATTTAGTTTTCTCTTCCGATGCTGCAACATACATTTAATTTTTATAAAAGTAAAGCTACTAGCTGAAGAGTTCGAGAATACTTTTCTCATATGCTAGGATCGTACTCCCTGCTTGGCGGGGATGCACCGCTACTTGCTGAAGAGATAGTGGAAAAACGATGATGGAACCCCGCAAGCGCGGGGATTGAAACCGGCAAAGAAACCTTGTCGGTTTCATTTTTTCCAGGCATTGCTATTCGGCCTGATCTAATTTGTCGAGCAAAGCATTCGCGCGGCTTTTGTTTCCGCGTGCTGCACGCTCGGCTAAGCTGATGCGCTCAAGCCCCCGTTCGCGGCTGTAAATTACGGTCGTTTTTTCGCTGGCGGCTTGCAGTGGCAAACCATCCAACACAAGCAGCACCCGCCACTTTAATGCGGGCAACGCCTCCAACTCGATAGCCTGTTTTTCCAGCTGGGCATCATTGAGCTTAACGCGCACAATTTCCCAATCCAACCGCACGCGAACAACTGAAAGCGCCCAACGTTCGGCATAACTTTTTCCACTGGTATCCATCGGCTCAATTCGACCATCACGCAGCACCGCAAGCGCCAATTCCACTGTTGGGTCACCCAGGCGCGTAGGCGCGCGTTCGTCATCTAACCAATTGGGTTGACGCTGAAATGGGCTGGCAATATCAATCGTGTTGTCACGCGCCATACGGGCATCGGCTAAGGCTTTACCCACGGCGTTGTAGCTGCCATCCGCTAGGTTTTCCGGAAAACTTTCACCGCCATACACCGCTTCAATCGGTGCACGCGCATCGGCGACTAAGTTCAACTCATCACCCAGCGCCTGCGCGCTGTGCCAAATTTGACCGTGATGTGGATACACCATCGCCGCACCGCGCGAAAAGGCGGTGTACCAATTCTTCGGCACGTCTTGTTCTTGCATGGTCCGGACGGGGCCAAAAACGGTCAGCACCGCCGGCCCGCGCCCATCCGGCAGTGCGTCGGTGCGCAGAACGCCTTGTGCGCAGCGCACGTGCCGCTTGAGCCGCCCGGCGCGCTGAATCATTAAATCAATCGGCGCTAAATCGGTCACCAGTTCATCGAAGTCTAGATCCAGCGATTGCTCGATCACTTGCGTGGCAATCACGATTTGGCCTCGACGCTGGCTGGCATCTGCAGCTTTTCCAAAGCGCGCCAGCACATCGTTTTCAATACTGATTCGGTCGGAAAAAGTAAAACGCGCGTGAAAGAGCGTGACCTGAATAGTCGCATCGGCTGTTTGCGCAGCAATTGCGGCCTGCACAATTTTGAAACCCGCCATTGCATCCGCGACGGTGTTGCGTATCCAAGCGACACACTGACCACGCCGCGCGGTTTCAATAATAAATTGAAGAATGTCATCGACACCGCTCAAATAACGCACGCGGTAGTGTTTGAGCAGCCCTGGAATTTGCGCGAGCGCATGCGCTTCAATGGTGTTGCTGTGCGCATGGCTTAGCAAAGGATAGGGCGCGCATACGTTTACGGGTGCCGTGTCGTCATGTTCTTGCATTTCCGGCTGGTAGGTGCCGAGCAGCTCAGCGCGCTGCTTTTGCGGCAGCGTGGCAGAAAGCAAAATGACGCTGCCGCCCTGCGCCCGATGTGCTGCCAGCAGGGTTTTGATGAGCTTAAACTGATACGCGTCATAGGCGTGTACCTCATCAATGATCAGCACTTTGCCAAACAGCCCAAACAGGCGCACTGCGTTGTGCTTGGCTTTCAAAATGGCCAACAGCGCTTGATCCACTGTGCCCACGCCAATTTGCGCAATCAGCGCGCGCTTGCGGTGATCATTGATCCAACTTGAGGCGCGTAAACTGGCCGTCAGTGCGCCGTCATCCTTCTCCTGCGGCGCAAATTTCGACTGCTTGCCGAAGCCTTCCACCCACTGCGCGCCGCCATGCGCCAAGGCCATGGCGGCGGCTTGAGGGTGCTCAAAGAATTTCTCGGCAATCGACCTTAAACGCGGCAATAGGCCATTCGCGGTCGCCATTGTGGGCAGTGCAAAATACAACCCATTCGCCGCACCATTTTGCAGCAGCCGCAGCGCCAAAATCAGCGCCGCTTCGGTTTTTCCCGAGCCAGTTGCATCCTCAATGACAAAGCACTGCGGCGCCGCCGTTAGCGGCAAATCGAGCGCAATCTTTTGCGCTGGGCGCAGTGGAAAGTGGTCAAGTCCGACGGCAGTGCGCGGGTCAATATTTGCAATCGAAATTGGCGCGGATCGGCTCGCGGCAAGCGCGAGCTCTGCACGCGGTTTTGCGATTTGATGCCAGTAATCGACTAAATCAATGTCGCGCTGGTATTCATATTTGAACCACTCTGTGTTGGAGCCCAGCCAATCCGCATAGATCACCAAGCCGGACAACAACCAACTTGCCGTGCTGAGGGGCGCTTTGTCGAGCTGGATTCCAGGTACACAGTCCGTTAATTGAAAGTGGCTAAACGCCCACTCGGCAAAATCCAGCGCCATTTGTTCGCTAGCCTGCGAAATTTCATCGCACATCAGCGCATGCGCATCCGCATGCGATGGCAAGCCGTGGTGTGCGGTGCTGGCGTGCAGCAAATTGAGCCACCATCCCGGCTTCTTAAGCTTCGCCACTGCCGCCAAACGAGCATGCCAAACCGCATCCTCTTTTTCGAGTGCCTTTTCCCAAATCGCAAAACCGACAACGTCGTGTCGCCGCTTGCTGTATTTTTGCGTAAGCCCGGCGGCCTCGGCTAAATCTGGGCGATAGAACTGAAAGTTTTCAGCGAATTTACCCAGATCGTGTACGCAGGCAATCCAGCTTAGCAAGCGTTGCGCAATGTCCCGGGACAAATTTAGCGCATTTGCAAACCAATCCAGTAACTCCGGGCGCAGTTGCAAGGATTCATGCGCCACCGCTGCGACGTCTAGGGAATGAAACATTAAAGGGTGAAAGGCGTGCGCACCAAATTGGGGATCGGCTTTGCCCCAATGGCGATTCACCACAGAT
>JAYTAO010000155.1:0-11414 GCA_043737435.1 Rhodanobacteraceae bacterium
CTTCGCCCACCCCATAGGCGCCAGAAGCAAAATCACCGAAGCCATCAATAGAAACCGCCACCGCGCGGGTGAAGGGAGAACAATCGAAAGCGCTGGCCAAATGCGCCAAATGATGCTCAACAGGCAATAGCTTGCCGACAAATCGTTGTTCAGGAAACGCGCGCTGAAGGTGCTCAAGCGCGCCCATGCGGGCGTGCCGAGTTTTTAGCTTTTCAACAATAAGGCTCAAGCTAGGTCGTTTTTTGATGGCATAGAGCAAGCGCTTACCACGCGCGACCGATGGGTCGGTATTAATCGCAATCGCACTCACCGCAGCAAGGGTCACCCCCGCCTCATGTAAACAAAATTTAATCGCTTCCGTCGGAAAACCCGCCCAATGTTTGATCCGCCGGAAGCGTTCCTCTTCTGCCGCGGCCACCAATTCGCCATTGATGACCAATGCGGCCGCAGAGTCAGCGTGGAATGCATTAAGTCCAATGACGATATTGCGCATCTAACGGCCCCGTTTTAAAAAAATTGACACTATTTCTATAGCTCGAAGTATGGTTGTAGATTTCAAAGTACATTTATCATAAATTTACTTTCGTAGCACTTAACCACGTAAATGTTCGCGCTATGCCTTCGCATAAATTTACAGAAGCAAACCAAGAAAATTGTTTAGAAAATCTAGCGTTACTAGGCAAGGCACTCATGCAAACATCTGAACTACTTGAGATATTTTTTGGAATTAAGCACGGCCGACCACTTATTGATTCCGAAAGTGAAATTAGGTCGAAAGCGTTGGCATGAAAACCTGAAGCAATATTAAAGACAGCTGGGCGTTCAATGGCTGGGGGAGAAGCACGTATTATTTTAACCATAGCGCCAATGAAATCTGTAACGTAAATATAGTCCTTCTTTTCCATGCTACTTGGCCAAATTTCCATTGCTTCACCATTGTGAATGGCATGAAAGATTGTTGGAACTATGCCAAAACCTTTTCTATAAATTTGGCCTGGGCCAAACACATTACTAGGGCGAACTATCGTTAATGGAATTTTGAATTGAAATGCGGCAACCCGTAAAAACATTTCTGCAGAAGCTTTTCCGGCGCCGTAGTAACTTGTTGGTGCAAGTGAGGTAATTTCATCAATTAATTCTGGCTCGCTGCCATAAATAGCACCTGCCGAAGAAAGGAAAATTATATGACCCGGTTTTTGAGCAACAAGTTTTGAAATTCTCAATATCAATGGTATCAACGAACGCTCTAACTCAATTTCGGGGTTCAACGCGCTTGATTTCGGCACAGTTCCCCAACAATTTAAAATTAAAACATCGTCGCGTTCCAACTTAAGAGTTTTTTCAATTCCAGATTCAAAATTAATTTTCTCCCGCTGTAGCTCTCGTGACAATTGATTCCCAATAAAGCCGCCGGCATTGTCAATAATCACGCGAAAATCACTCATCGAGATTTCCAGCTGATAATACAAATTTGTGTTCAAGTATTGCCAGTATCAAAATTAGTTCTGCAACAGTTCGCTCAATGGTGTAATAAAAGCCTTGCCAACCGTCCCGCCACATTCCACGATAAATCAACAGGTATAGAAAGACAAGAATTGGTGCAATGCTAGCTCGACGTCGAATTTTGTCCTGCCATCTAAAGGCTTTATTCGGTTTGGCGAGTTTTCGAGCTTCCATGCGTGCGTAAAAAATTTGTCTTTGTAACCATCGCTCAATGGGCTTTCGATCATCATGCAATATTCTTTCTTTCAACTTCCCCACATTACCAAAAACGGAAAACCGTTCAGCGTGCCCATCCGCGACAACCAACAGTTTTCCAGCTCGTGCAAGTAAAAGTCTTGGTGGCATCAAATTTCTACGCAACGCTTTCCCAAAAATGCAGTACGCAAAATTAACTTCATAAGCATTGATGAGGTCTGATTCTGGAAGCGTAACTAGTTCATTAAGAAGTTGTGGGCTGATGCGGTAGTCTGAGTCCAGGCATAGAGCCCAGCCAACTTTCACCTGATCTAAACCAAAACTACGTTGCGTAGCATGGTGATCAAATGTTCGAAATTGAACTTCCACTTTTGGATTAGAACGACAAATATCGAGAGTTCGATCATTGCTACCAGAGTCAATAACCACAATTCTGCTAGCAAAATCCAAGCAATTCAAACAAAGTTCCAAATTGTGCTCGCAATTCGCCGTCAATATAATGGGCGTGATGTCTTCCAACTTCATTTGCGTCTCTGCCGTATTTGAAAATTGAGTTTCATAACCATGAAAATTTATAAAGAAATTAAAACTCTATAAATCAGAAAAATAGGCTACAAAAATTATCATTTGCGAGCCTTGGAAACTATTTTTCCGAATGTGAGTTTCTCAAATTATCTTCCAATCCGAAAGCGCCGGTTAATAATTAAATCACAATATATATTCGAAATCACTAAAAAAAATACTAATAATAGCTGCGGGAAACAGGTGTTATTGCTGATTGAAGAAAATGACTCAAAATGTTAAACGAAGGCACTCCGAAAACTGTCTAATCAAATTAGCCCGCACATTCGTTAATCTTTTTTACTGCCAGTGATTTTGGTAATTTGACGCTAGATAATTTGTTGGGAAGCGCAAATAATGCTAATAACACTCCTAATACAAATGCAATCAAACCAAAACTTGTCATTTGAAAACCTAGGAACGTCCTTACTCTAGGATAATATTCATACCAGGGCACCAGCAAAAGCATGCCGCCAGGCAGGTGTAAGATCGGTAGCTGCGCGGCATAGATAAACGTTAGGCCTGACGAAGCTTTAGTTCGCGCGTCGACGAACAGAACCAGTAGCAAAACAAACCACAGAATGCATAGCGAAAAAGCTGCGTTATGATCAATAACAGTATGCATGTTGGTTTAAGTTGGCGGGGCTTCGTTTCGCGAACTGAGCAGTGTAACGAACGACGCTGAATGCTGGCGGCGGATGGTGAGTAAATCCAAGTTTTGGGTTGAATGCTAGATGCTGCTTTGAACCGGCCCTATTTAATCCCAGTTTGGGTTTGTACATGGAAGAATTTGCAATACGGCGCAGGCTGCTGGAGCTAGAAGCAAAGCTTGCCGGACTTCAATCAGATGCTGCGCGCTACCGTGCGTTGTTGCGTGCTCGCAATGATCTTATTGTTGAGTTAGACGAGTGCGGGCTCATTAGCGCGGTTTCACCTGCGCTTCTTGAACGTTCTGGTTATTCTGCTAGTGAATGTTTGGGGCGCTCCACTTTTGCCTTCACCACGCAAGAATGTGCACAGCGTTTGCGCGCGCAAAGCCCGACACTGTTCGATTGGGCTGCACGTCGGCATCCGTTCGAAATCTTGATGCTTTGCAAGAATGGCACTGAGCTCTGGTTGGAGGGAAATATTTACGCTTACAGCACGGACGGCGGTGTCTCGGGCATGTTTTGTTTATATCGCGACATTACCGAAAGCAAGGTCTTGGAAGGCGAAAATCGTCGCATGGGCGAAGGTGCGGTGAATGTATTGGCGCTTTCAGGAGTGGAAGCGTTCGAGTTTGATTATGTTGAGGGTTTAGTATGGCAATCACCTGGCTTCGGGGAATTATTCGGTCTAGGTGCAAACGATGCGCGCTATCTGGGCAACTTTGGCTGGTTGGGAGAGGTTCGTTCTCCAGATCAAGCATTAGCCGCAGGCCGCGTGGAATTAGCTCGCCAGCTGGGTAAGGATGCGCCACCGGTTGTCGTTCGGGTGCAGCGAGATGGCGATGAAATCCGTCATCTCAAAGTTCACGATCATTATGATTTTAATGCAGATGAATCGCTAAGGCGAATTTTAGTCAGTGCGCGCGATGTCACCGACGAGTATCGAGACAAACTTGAACTCGGGCATCTGCATGGACTGGCAGCATCGCAGGCAAACGCAAGTGCGCAACAACAACTTGCGCAAGCGATGCAGCGGCTTGAACTGGCGCTTCAGATCGGTGAAATAGGGGTCGCGGAATGGTCTAAAACTAAGGGCTGGTTTGAGGTTTCCGATCAATATCGAGAGTCGCTCGGGTTGCCAGCAGTCGGGCACCCGGAAAAGTTTGAGCAGTTTATGAAGCGCGTGCATCATGAAGACCGCGATTCGGTGCTGCAAATTGCGCAAAGCTCCTTTGATTGTGGTGTCGCAAAATTGCAGCGGTATCGCTACCGACGTCCAGATGGACGTTTGGCTCACCTTGAGTCGGGCGCACGCTACATTAAAAATGCACACGGTGATTTGGACAGCGTGATCTCGATTGTTCGCGACCAAACTGAGCTACGTGCGGTAGAGCAAAGCTTGCGCTCTTCGTTGGAACGCCTCAGCGTGGCGATGCAAATTGGCAGCGTGCATTTTTTCGAACACGACATTAAAAATGATGTATATCAAGTTTCGGACGGCTTTTATCAACTGTTCGGTTTAAGCCCGGATCAAACTATTACCACCCCAATACTGATGGACTGCATTGAGCCGGAGGATTATCCGCGTTTACCAAACCATCGTAGTGGTCCGCATGGAAAAGCAATAGGCCCAGTGCGCTTTCGCGCACGCAGTGTTGCCGGTACGCGCTGGATCGAATCTATGACCGCGTTTTATTTTGACGACGCGGGAGCTGCGGAGCGCAGTGCTGGGGCAATGCGTGAGGTAACCGATCAGGTGTTGATCGAGGAGGAAATCAGAACGCAGGCAAATTTATTCAGCGCGTTGGTGGAGTATTCCCCAGACGGGGTTGTGCGCATTGACTCTGATGCACGTTTTGTTTCAGCGAATCCAGCGGTCGCGACGCTCATCGGCTTCCCCATAGAGAAAATTATCGGGTTTACGCCGGACGATCTGCCGATTTCACCGGAGCGAGCGCACGAGTTTCGCTCACGTATTGATCGGTTTTTCGCGACCGGACAGGGCGATGAGTTCGAGCTGCAATTCAAAAAATTGCCGAATTCGCCTTGGCTACTTGTGCGTTATGTGCCTGAGCTCGGCGCGGACGGCAAACCCAAACATTTATTGGCTTTTCTGCGCGATGTCAGTCAACTCAAAAGCGCCGAGCAAGAGGCGCTAGCGAGCGCACGCCAACTAGGGCAAATATTGGAAACCGCCGAAGAAGGAATTTTGGTTGCTGATGGCAACAACATCATCATTTTTAATAACCCAAAGTTGGAGCAAATTTTCGGCTACGCCCCGAATGAATTGCGCGGCAAACACGAAAGTTTGCTGCAACTTGCCGATGCCGAAAAACAATGGCACCAACGCTCGCTGGAGCGCGCGGCGGGGCTAAGTGAATCCTATTCCCACCACTTCCGACGCAAAGATGGCTCGCTGGTACTATGTTGGGTCAACGCAAAGCCGCTGCAAGACGAACAGGGAAAGTTCTCCGGCACGCTGGCAATGCTTACCGATGTAACCGACATTGAACGCTCGGAACGGGAACTGCGCAAAGGCATCGAATGGCTGGAGTTTTCGATGGAGAGTGCACAAATCGCCGGTATGGATTTCGACGTGGAAAGCGGTTTCTCACGCACCACCGTGCTGTTCAGAGAGTGGTTTGGCATTCCTGAAGACGGCGAGGGTTCGCCCTTAAAAAATTGGACGTCACGCGTCTACTACGAAGACCGAAGCCGCATACAAACCCAAGTTCAGTCGATCCTGGATCGCGGTAGCAGTGCGCGGCTAGATTTTCGTTTAATTGACAGTGCCGGTGAATTGCACTGGCTTTACGCCGTAATCGTCACTGTTTGCAACGTCGCCGGGGCCGTCGCGCGGGTCGTTTTTACGGTTCTTGATATAACCCCCAGACGCAAATTGGAGGCGGAGCGAGAAGAGTTACAAAACCAAATCGCCCGCGCTCAGCGGGAAGAAAGTTTGGGAAATTTGGCGGCTGGCTTTGCCCATGATCTGAACAATCTGTTGACCACCGCATTCGGGCATATTGATTTAGCGCGCGTATTGATTCAGGAATCCGAAGTGGATCATAGCCTTCAGCACGTCGCTGAGTCGCTGACGCAAATGTCCAAGTTAAGTGAGCAGTTGTTAGCTTATTCGGGCAGAACGCCGCTCAATTCTAAGTCGGTTGATTGCAGCGATTTACTGCGAAAAATTCAGTCAATAATGGCAGTTTCGGCAGGCAAGAAAGCGCATTTCACCATGAACCTGACGCCTGAACGCTTAATCTTGCATGCGGAAGAATCGCAGCTTCAGCAGGTTGCTTTGAACCTTGTTTTGAATGCGTCAGAAGCACTGGAAGGGCGCGGTGGTGACATCGAGATTAGTTCATTGAAAGTGTCCCGCGCTTCGCTTTCGGCCAGCACACAGCTGCAGATTGAGCCGGACGTGGTGCATTTGGCAAAACTAAGCGTAAGTGATACCGGCGTCGGCATCGCGGAAAACGCACGAGCTCGATTATTTGAGCCATTTTTTTCTACCAAAGGCCAAGGTCGGGGGCTGGGGATGTCTGTGGTGGCCGGAATTGTGCGAGCACACCGGGGCGTCATTGAGGTTTTGAGTAGCCCAGAGTCGGGGACCACTATTTCGGTTTTTCTTCCTCTAGAATCCACAGCACCCTTAACCGCGCTCGGCTCGCACAAGCAAAGTGCGCACAATATTGGAACGGCTAGCCCGCAAGAATCGCTTTTGCGTTCGGGCTTGATCTTAGTCGTCGATGACGAGCCCACATTACGTAACTTAATCTGTAGAACCCTTAACACTCAAGGCTTTGAAACCATTAGCGCGGCAAATGGCGATGAGGCTTTGGTGTTGATGGCGGCACGCCCAGAAATCATTTTAGTGTTGCTAGATTTGACCATGCCCCAGCGCGATGGCTTAGAGGTCTATGCGGAAATATTAGCCTTTTATCCCAAGCTGTCCGTAATGTTGATGAGCGGTTACAACGAGCAGTCCGTCGCCTCACGACTGGGCCCCGATGCGCCGGTGCCGGCGTTTTTACATAAACCATTTCGTAGCACCGAGTTACTATCGATGGTTCGGAAAACATTAGCAGGAAGCTAGCGAAATATGCGTGCCGCACTCGCGGAAATTAGCCTCTTTGCGGTACGCCACAATTTGGCGCAGGTACAGGCAAAAGCACCGGAAAGCCGAATTTTGGCAATAGTAAAAGCCGATGGCTATGGCCACGGACTGGAGGCGGTTGCGCATACGCTTGCAAACGCGTCCCGCCCCGCTGATGCCTTTGGCGTTGCCAGCATAGATGATGCCGTGCGGTTGCGCGTCAGTGGCATCAGCAGCTGTATTGTGTTGCTCAGCGGCTTCGATGAAATCTCAGATCTCGCTGCAATCCAGGAACTCGGGCTTGACTGCGTCATTCATCACGACAGTCAAATTTCCATGTTGGAACGCGCGCCCCGCATTGCCCACTCGAAACCTATCCGAACCTGGCTAAAGCTTGATTCTGGTATGCGCAGATTAGGATTTTTTGCCGACCAGTTTGCGACCGCACTGCAGCGTCTGCGTGCACTCGAACTGATCGATGCGGAAATCATCTTGATGAGCCACTTCGCGCAAGCCGACGCGGTCGGGCACCAACAAACGGATGCAGAGTGCGCCGCGGCCTTGCAGACCCAAACTCAAATAAATGCGTTTGATCAGGTAATCGCTGCATCTTTCCCAAGCGCATTCGCACTTCCGCAAGCGCAATCGCTGGCGAATTCTGGCGCGATTTTATCCGCACCGCTAAGCCACAGACAGTGGCTTCGACCTGGCGGTATTCTGTATGGCTTATCCACCCACGAGCACCTTACTGGAGCCGAGCTAGGTTTTCGCGCTGCGATGCGCCTAAGCACGCGTTTAGTCTCGGTGAAAACAATTCAACCCGGCGATGCCGTGGGCTATGGCGGCAGCTATGTTGCGCCAAAGCGGATGCGTATTGGCATTGCTGCAATTGGTTATGGTGATGGCTATCCGCGTCACGCTGGAACCGGTACACCCGTCCACGTTGCTGGCTTTCCCACTCGAATTATTGGCCGGGTTTCAATGGATTTATTGGCCGTGGACTTAAGCCGTTTGCCATCGATAGACGTTGGCGCAGAAGTACTGCTGTGGGGCGAAGAATTGCCTGTAGAAATTATTGCTAGGGCGGCAGAGACGATCAGCTATGAGTTGACTTGCGGCGTCACGAAACGCGTGCGCTTCAGCTATTCGGGTAGCATGTAAAGCGCCGCTAACGGGCCGATGAATGCGCGCTGTCACCCACGATGATAGGGTCGTTCTAGGCGCAAAAATTGAACCTGCATTCAGGCAACTAGCTCAAGATTGATTCTGCATCTTGCGCTCAACCCTCACAAAGGAAGAATTTCATGCGTACCGTTGGTTCGATTAGTTCAGTAAGTTTTTTAGGTCAAAGTGTGGGCACTCTCGCGGTGGCAGTATCACTTGCATTGGCAAGCATAGGCACATCTGCAGGCGTTGAAGCAGCGCAATATCAGCCCGTGCAGACGCAGTCGCGAACGACAAGTTCGCAACAGCGCTACGTCAGCCGCACCACGCGTAGGGTCGCAGTGCCGGTGCGCAATCAACGTGTTTATTCTGCACCCCGCGGCGCGACTTTATTGCGTACTCGTTACTGGGATCCACGCACTCGCTGGATGGTGGATCCACGCACGCATTCTAGTTATTCGGTGCTAAGTAATGGCGAAGTATGGTTCTTGGAGCCATCAAGCGGATGGACGTACACGGTAGATCGTTACGGCCGCGTTTACGGTGCTGACCCACGTCGCAATTCAATTTATGCGTTCTCTAATTTGAACAATTGGCGCGGCGATCTATTTTATTTCTTTGATTTTTTCTCGCCGTATGACGGTTATTACACCGTTCGCGACTACGACTGGTTTTATTCCAGCTACTACGGCCGCCGCACGGCGCTGTTTGATTATGGCTATGCCTACAATTCGATGTGGAACGATTTCGACGATTTCTGGGGTTCGAATCGATTCTATCGATCTATCAACTTTCGCTATTACGACCCGCAGTATATTCGCTACGGCTCGGGCTGGAATAGCGACTATTACCGCACCGGCCTGCCCGCAGTCTATATTGCGCCGTGTTATTCCTACACGGTGGTCAACAACATCGTAGTCGTTAATAACAACTACTACACGAACAACAACATTGTGAATACCGGCGGGCAGGGTTTGCCGACTGCACAACAAGCAGCCGTACAACTTTCGCAGCAAGTCGCTGCACCGGCCGTGTTCGCAGGCAATGAAATCAGCACTCAGCAATTTGCAAATGCAGGAATCGCCGCACCCGTAGAAACGGTGAAGGAAGTACCCGTGCAGGAAATGCTACCCGTGGTGGCAAACGAGCCCGTCTTTGAGGTGCCCGGCTTAGCCCAGCCCACACCAGGGGAGGCGATCGCGCCGGTAGAGGCAGAGCCGGTAGTGCAGCAGCCAGTTGATAATTCAACAGAGAAAAACCCTGGTTTTTCTGAGCCCGTTTCGGAACAAGGGCGCATTGACCCTATGCAGCCGGTGGACCCGATCAAGTCTGATAATGAGGGGCAAAAAGAGGAACAGCCGATCTATGCAGAACCGGTAGCTCAGGAGCAAGAAACAAAGCCCGCGTATCAAGAACCTGCGTATGAAAATCAAAAAGAAGTTGAGCCAAGCTATCAAGAACCTGCGCCGCAGGAACCTAGCTATGAACAACCTGCGTATCAGGAGCCAGCGCGCGAAGAACCGGCTTATGACAACCCTAAGGAAGAACAACCTAGCTACGAAGCGCCGGTAGAACAAAATTACGAACAACCCAGCTACGAAGCGTCGCAAGAGCAGAGTTACGAGCAACCTAGCTATGAGGAGCAGAAGGAGCAGAGTTACGAGGAGCCTAGCTACGAAGCGCCACAAGAGCAAAGTTACGAGGAGCCACAGGAGAATCAGGAACAGCGTCGCAATGAAGAGGCAAAACCACAAGGCATGTAGTCTGATTTAACGCGTTAAAATCCTGCAAACCCTGCGAGTAATCGCGGGGTTTGCTGTTTTTTGGCGAGCACGATAGGTACACTGCGCTCCCCCAACCCCAAGAGCGAAGCGTCTATGAGCGACATTAATGCCAACTTGCGCTATCTCAAATCACATGAGTGGGCCAGACTTGAAGCTGATGGCACTGTCACAATCGGCATATCTGAGCACGCGCAAGAGGCGTTAGGTGAGTTAGTTTTCGTCGAGCTACCGTCGGTTGGTAAAATTCTAAGCGCGGGCACAGCAGCTGCGGTGGTGGAAAGCGTCAAAGCAGCGAGCGACGTTTATTCACCGGTTTCAGGTACCGTCATCGCAATAAATTCAAGCTTGAACGACGCTCCGGAAACAATCAATTCTGATTGCTATGGAAATGGCTGGATGTTCAAGCTTCAGCCCGAAAGCACTGATCCATTAGTCGGACTATTGGACGCCGCCGATTACGCTGCAGCGATTGCTTGAGCGACAAAGATTCAAAAATAATTGCGCCAAAACTTTCTTTTGCTGATCTGCTAATTCGCTAGCCGCACGCCGCTAAGCCAAGTAAGATTAGGGTCGACACTTACATCTCTATAATGAACCGTACAAGGATTTCCGCTCAATGCGTTCTTTGATTGAACTTCTCATAGCGTTGGCTATCTCTGCCCTCTTTTTCGTGTGCTTGGGCTTCGCATTGCCCAATAAAGGCATGATCGAGCGGCACATCGAAATTGAGCGTCCTGCCATCCATGTCTATGACATGGTGAATTCGACGCGACGCTTTTCGGCCTGGCAACCGTGGACGTATAAAGACCCAGACGCTGGCATTGAGTTTTCTGAGCTGCAAGATGGCGAAGGCTCTAAAGCCTATTGGACTTCAAGTGTTCTAGGAAATGGTTCGCAAGAAATTATGGCGGGCGGTGAGGTGGAAAAGTTAGTTAGGCTCAAAATGGATCTGGGCAAGCGCAAAGGCATCAGTACCATCAAGATCGACCCGATGGACGTTGGCGTCAAAGTCTCCATGAGCTTCGAGACAGAATTTAACGGTCTGCTAGAACGTTACAAGGGCCTGTATCTGGATTCTGAGCAAGGTGACAAACTGAATTTAGGTTTGGCCAGCTTGAAAGCGACCTTAGAGAATTCCCCTTATGCCGCCGATTACGCAGAAGCAAGCGTTCAGGAAAAAGTAGTAATTGCCACGCCAGCGCTGCAGTTAACGAGCACCGCAAAAGGTTATTCCACTCAGCCATTGAATGTTCCGCGGGATCGACAAGTCGCCATTGAGAGCATTGAAAAGGTCATCGCTGCGAATAACTTGACTGCACAATCGCCACAATTTGTGGAAATTTCGCGCGACCCAATTAATTACATCGTCGTGTTTGAAACGACCATACCGGTGGATAAAACCGACGGCGTGAAGCTTTCTGACGAAGTCAAAGCAATCACCACCGCAGGCGGTAACTA
>JAYTAO010000156.1:0-1797 GCA_043737435.1 Rhodanobacteraceae bacterium
GCGGGCGCACGCTTGGAAGATTTGGTGGCAATGCATGCCGCCCTGGCGCGTGGCGGCTTAGCGGCCCGAGTGCGTTGGACGCCTACCGATGTCAGCTCGGATCGGCGTTTGATGAGTGCTGGTGCGGCCTGGATCACCTATCAAATGCTGAGTGATGGTGGGCGATTGGGTGCCGGGGACAGCGTCATGTTTGATCGCGGCAATCGGCGCCGCATTGCCTTTAAAACCGGCACCAGTTTTGGTTTTCGTGACGCCTGGGCGCTGGGCACCACGCCCAAGGTAAGTATTGGCGTTTGGATCGGCAGGCCGGATGGCACACCGAATCCGGGTAGTTTTGGTGCAGTCAGTGCGCTGCCGCTGTTGTTTGAGCTATTTGACGGGATTTCGCAGTCAAGTTTAGGCACCGAAGCCGGACCACCTGCCAGCGTGAGTAAAGCGGATATTTGTTGGCCGTTAGGACTGCGCTTTGATGCCACGCATCCAGAGCTATGCCATAAAAAAATGCAGGCTTATGTGTTGGACGATACCGCACCCGCAACGCTACCCGAACGCAGTGCGAAACTTTGGCAAGCGGGCGTTACCGAGTATTTTGCTGACCCAGACACGGGTCAGCGGCGCAATGCCAGCTGCTTAGACGCAAAAGTCAAAGTCAAACAAGTCGCGCGTTGGCCAGCTCTGGCTTACCCCTGGTTAAGTACACGTTTGCGCGCGCTAGCCAATCTGCCCGCGTTAAGCGCTGGCTGTGCGCCTGACGCGATGCGCCCGGAGGCCCTGGTGATCGAAGGGGTTTTGGACGGCGCGATCTTAAAGCCACCCAGCAGCCGTGACGTCCAGGCCGGTAGCCGCGCTGTTCCAGTGGGTGTGCGCGCAATCGGCAGCGATTCGGCGATCAGTTGGCTGTTGGACGGCGCGCTATTGGCGCGTACACAAGGCGCTGAGACCTTGAAAATGGACCTACCCAGCGTTGGTAAACATCGATTAGTCGCCATGGATACCCAAGGCCGCTTCGCGGCGATTGGTTTTTCTGTGATTTTGTGACGACGGTTAGCTGGCTTTTTGCTTATTATCGCCGCTGAAAGAATACACGGAGATGACCTCATCACACAACTTAACTTAACGCGTCAAAACAGCTGGGTAAGTGAATTTGCTCATTTAATGTAAATATGATGACCGAGATTGGAATGCTCGTGTTCAAGTGCATTTATTTATACCCTGGCGTGACGCTGATGCCAGCGCCAAGCACTATCGATAATGTCTAGCAATTTCGGATATTGTGGTGTCCAACCCAACGCATTTTTTATTAGCGCTGCATCGCCCACCAAACAGGCGGGATCACCTATGCGACGCGGCCCAAATATTACCGGGATTTCTTTACCAGTCACTGCTTGCGCTGCCGCAATAACTTCAATTACCGAATAGCCACGGCCATTGCCAAGATTATAAACGCCAGATTGCGCGCCATTGAGTAAAACCTGCAGCGCCAGCACATGCGCATCTGCCAGATCTGAAACATGGACATAGTCGCGAATACAGCTGCCGTCTGGAGTATCGTAGTCATTACCATGGACGGTGATGCTATTTCTAATTCCGGCGGCTGCGTCTAAAACGAGAGGAATTAAATGCGTCTCAGGATCATGATTTTCACCAATTTCAGCTGAAATATCCGCGCCCGCTGCGTTGAAATAACGCAAACAAATCGAGCGCAATTGATACGCAGGGTCAAAGTCCCGTAATATCTGCTCAATCATTAACTTCGTGCTTCCATAGGGGTTAACTGGTTTTTGCGGATGTGTTTCT
>JAYTAO010000157.1:0-1796 GCA_043737435.1 Rhodanobacteraceae bacterium
GTGCTGGACGAAGCGCAATTGGTGAAAAACCCGAATACTTTGGCCGCGCGCGCCGCGCGCCAGATTCGCGCGAAACATCGTTTATGCATGACCGGCACGCCGCTGGAAAATCATTTGGGCGAGCTGTGGGCGCAGTTTGACTTCCTGATGCCGGGCTTTTTGGGCAACAAAATTGGCTTCCAAAAGAATTTCCGTCTGCCGATTGAGAAAAAGCGCAATCCTGATGCAGCGGCGCGCTTACGCGAACGCATCGCCCCCTTTCTGCTGCGCCGCACTAAAGATCAGGTCGTTGCCGAACTGCCGCCCAAGTCAGTGATCGTCAAGCGCATTGAGCTAGAAGGCAAACAGCGCGATTTATATGAAACCCTGCGCGTAACTTTGCGCGAAGCGGTGCACGCGCAATTGACCGAGCGCGGTGCTGAGCGTGGCCGCATTAGTTTGCTGGATGCCCTGCTTAAATTACGCCAAGTCTGCTGTGACCCACGCCTGCTCAATGTACAAAGCGCGCACGCCGCACCCTCGGCGAAGTTAGATCAACTGATGGAAATGTTGTCCGCCCTGATTACCGAAGGCCGCCGCATTCTGCTGTTTTCCCAGTTCACCTCAATGTTGGCGCTGATCGAAGCCGAATGCACGCGCCGTAAAATCAAGTATTTGCTGCTGACCGGGCAATCGGAAGACCGGGAAACGCCGGTCAAGCGCTTCCAAAACAAAGAAGTGCCGCTGTTTTTAATTAGCCTGCGCGCGGGTGGCGTTGGCCTGAACCTAACCGCCGCCGACACCGTAATCCACTACGACCCGTGGTGGAACCCGGCAGTGGAAGAGCAAGCCACCGACCGCGCCTATCGCATCGGGCAAGACAAGCCAGTATTCGTGTATCGCTTGATCGCTTCGGGTACTGTCGAAGAACGTATTGAAGAGCTAAAACAGAAAAAGCGTGAGCTTGCGGATGCACTATTTGATGAAACTGCGGCACCAAATTTCAGTTCGGATGATTTGTTGAGTTTGTTGGAGGGGTGAGCCGTGTGGCGCAAGACCACGGTTGCGTGTTTTCTGATTTGCTTCCATGTTGCGGCGAGTTGTTGTGGGCGAACTGATCCTTGTGGTGATCGCGTCGCGCCAAAGAAAGTCTGTGTACACGCGCCCGAATTAGTATGTGCGTATCGAAAAGATCAGCAGTTCATAGTTGAGCATATGCAAGTGCTCGACATTGAAAACAGCGCTAGTCCAATAACGCGCTGGACGTTTCCAGATTGGTATGAGCGTGCTGAAATCAAAGCACAGCCAGCGCTTCCAAACCAAGTGCAGATCTATTTCCAAGGCAATCGCGGTACCGGCGTCAGCGAAACTTTGCTGGCACAGCTCGCTGTCGGCCCGCATGATTTGCGCGTTATCGCCGTGACATTGGCCGATGCTTATACGAGTGATGTCCAATTTCCAGCGTGGGCTAAGCAAAAGCTAACGCTGTCGCAAAGCCTATGCAGGGACGGCAAAGGTGTCAGCGGAACGCTCAAATTGAGTTGGCATTGGCCAATTCACGTGCGTTTAAATCCTGATGGCAGCTTGAGCGATGAAGAAGATGAATTTTCAAGCGCCAGCGAAACCATCGCCGTGTGTTTAACCAATGCCGGATTGCGTTGGCAAGCGCAGACCCAAGTCCAGAAGGTCTATGCAAAGGCGTTAAGCAATTGCGGTTTCACGCAAGTTTTGCCCAAGGCACGGAATTTTGATGGCAATCGCTGCGCAGGTGTAATGGATAAATTTTTTGAAGAACTGACGCAGCTAGTCGATTTCAA
>JAYTAO010000158.1:0-11338 GCA_043737435.1 Rhodanobacteraceae bacterium
ATTTCTTCTGCAATCGTTGGGTTGAAGCGATCCATTACATGGATGCCGCAGGCCCCAGCACTGCGCACTAAATACTGAAAATGCGGGTTCATTTCGGGCGAGCCACCGGTCAAATCCAGCGTCCTAATACCTTGCTTAGCCGCAAATTCTAGGCTTAAGTCAATGATTTCCTTACTCATTTCCTCCCTGCGCGTAGGCCCGGCATTGACGTGGCAGTGCAGGCAGGCAATGTTGCAGCGATAACCTAAATTGAGCTGTAGCGTGCTTAAAGAACGGCGCGAGATCGCGGGAAAGGCAATTTGCTTTAATAAGATTAAGGAATCGCGCATGGTTAATTTACTTACTTGTGGCGAAATGGGAAAAGCAGCAGGCCAAAAAGCGTGTGCGGGGTTTGTGTACGGGGCAGTGTGCCAAAGCCGACGGTTGTAGACTGTGCATCTGCGCGAAAACTGCGAAACAAAAAGTCCCACAGGGAAATGGTGCTGCCAAAATTACTGTCCTGGTCGCTTTTTTCAAGGCGGTGATGGATCCGATGCAGTGTCGGCGTAATGATTATCCAGCGCGCCCATAGTTCTAAGCGATGCGGCAATGCTAAGCGCGTGTGCGTCCAGAGTGCGCCAGCTGACAGCGCCAACTCAAAGATCAATACTGCTGCTGCGGGTGTGCCTAACAATGCAATCGCTGCGAGTTTAATGCCCATCGATAGCGCAATCTCAATCGGATGAAAACGCACGGCGAGTGAGACATCGAAATCTTCATCGCAATGATGCACCTGGTGCAAACGCCACAACCAAGGGATGCGATGCATTAGGCGATGCTGCCAATACACCAGCAAATCCAGCAATGCAACGCTAATCGCGATTAGCGCCCACGTTGGCAAATGCAAGTGCGGCAGTAAGCCAGCCGCTTTTTGTAAGTTGGCGTTTTGAAGCGCAAACTGTACTGCGAGCACCGGAAACGCAACGCGTAAAACCAGGGTATTGAGCAACATTAAGCCGAAATTTTCCCGCAACCGCTGCCAACGCTTCGGCGTCCAGGGCACCGGTGTCAAAAATAGCTCGGCCAAACTTAGCACTAGCAAGGTGGCCGCAAAGACGACTAGCCGAATACTGCCTTCATGTTCTAACACATTGATTACTAGCAGCAAACCGGCGCACTAGCACCGCTGGAAGCTACCGGTGCTGGGCCGCAATCAAACAGGCCAAAGTGCTGGGATTTTTCCCCGACGACGCGGAAATGTTTGCCGTAGCGCGTGTTACCCACCATATCCGCCGTATTGCCGCAAACCAGCAACGGTTTGCCGGTGATAAAGTGATGATGATCGTCCAAATCAAACGCGTGCGGCATCTCAGCAATCGTGCCCAAATACGTTGCGACTTGACCAAAATCTTCGCAGCGATCTTCCAATGCCAGCTTAAAGGCGCGAATCGTTAGCGAGCTAAAACCGATGTGACCGATTTTGCGCACCACCTCGTTATCGTTCAACTCAATCGGCGTGGATTTTAGTAACCGCACGTCTAAGCAACCCAGCTTTTCCATAATCCGGCGGAAATCTTGCTTATAAAGAGCGCCGCCCAAACATTCGCCCAAAAGCACCGGGTCGCGCTGTAGTGCGGGCGGAATGCGTTTGTCGGCGAACACGTCGGAAAAATACAGCTCACCACCAGGTTTCAGCACACGCATGACTTCGGCAAATAGCTGGGTTTTGTTCGGCGATAGATTCATCACGCAATTGGACACCACGACATCCACCGAATTGTCCGCAATGCCAAGGCGACGCAAATCTTCAATCAAACCTTGATGAAAGCTAACGTTCGATGTGGCAAAGCCAAATTTTTCCGCGTGCCAGGCTTGGTGGCGACGCGCGACTTCGAGCTGTTCTGGCGTCATATCCACGCCGATTACGCGCCCGCTGGCACCAACAAGTTTGGATAGCACAAAGCAATCGCGGCCAGTGCCGCAACCCAGATCAAGCACGGTCATGCCTTCAAGTGCCGGCGGAATGGGCGAGCCGCAGCCATAAAAGCGCGCGCTGACTTCCGGATGAATTTGCGCCATCAATGGCCGCAAATGCAGCGGAACGGATTCAATAGTGCAGCACGCGGACGTTTTTAGATCTTGGCTGCTTTTAAGCACTTCGCTGTAGTAGTGGCGTACGGAGTCAGTGGTTTCGGTGTCCATTGGGGCCTTGAGTGAGGATAGATAAAATATTTTGTATCAGCAAAAAATAGCCCTAAATCTTGGAAGTATCGGTTTGGGCATTATTGCTGATCTGACCGAGAACTGCGTCCAGATAATAACTGACCGCGTCGTTTTCCCAAGACACGTCGGTTCCGAAAGCGGACGCGACTATCTGATAGGCTCAATTAGTCGCGCCATTTCGGCCCAACGCCGAAACATTTTTGAAATACTCAAATATGCCTCGCAGAGTTTGCTTCAAATGACGCAGAGTCTCCGACATCGAAGTTCCACTCGAACGTGGCGTCAACGCTCTGATCTTCGCCTTCAACCTTGGTTTGATGCGACGCCGCAACTGGCCTTTGTGGCGTTCGCATCATTTTCAAAGCCTGATTGGCCAGCGATTGATTGCCGCAAAACACTACCAAATCATCGGCATACCCTAACGACCGTTGCCCAGTTATTGAAACGAGCGATTTCGGCGGCATCGACATTGCTTCCCCAGGCGTCGGGTTGATTAGCGGTCGGGTTCATAAAATCTCCAGCGGGTTAGGGAGAAAAGTGATCCACCAGTGGCCGCGCCCGCAGTTCCAGCGAAATAAGTAGCGCGCAATAACGTTGTAAATCGGTTCCGGTCGCGGTAGTAGTTATGAAACTACTTATAGCTGGCTGACTCCAATCGCGTTCCGGAAAAAGAAGATTGCTTTGTGCTCAATTCGCCTCAATTTTACCGAGCGATTTTTAAGCCAATTGCTTCCATCTGATACCTATCGTTCAATAGGTGCGCGTGAACTGCGGATGCGTTTTCTTGAAGCCTAGCTAAGTTGTCTACTCAAACCCATCGCCATTTCCCGCTCCGCGCACGGTCACAAACGCTAGATTGTTTGCAAGCAAGCGATCACCAAAAGCGTATTCCGGCAACACAAAAAAAGTGCCGCCAGCAACATTCGCAGAGTTTCGAACTTGAGCGAATTTGGGGTCGCTGATTTCATAGCGCACGGTGAGCACATCGTTGGCAGCAATCGTGATGGGCTGCGACGTTGCCAAGCCCAGCTGTGGGCATTGGCTACCTAGGTTTGCCTGACAGGCACGCACCGTGGCAACAGTATCGGAAGTGGCGTCCAGAAAGCCAAGCTGCGCTGTCACGGGCCGAGCACTCGCGTTTTCGATCTGAACCGCGATTGAAACGGTCGAGCCCAGCCCAGTTACCAGGCCGTCGACGGCATCGCTTGTAATTCGAACATCGCCTGCAAACACATCGAGAGGTGCCGGCCAACGCTCCAAGCGAGTGCGTAACGCGCCACTTGGCTGGTTCAAAGTGCTAATAGCCAGCATACTGCCATCACTTAAAGTTGCGGTTGCACCCCAGCTGTCTGCGCCGCGCAGAGCATCGCTAATGCTGGCTTGGAACACATGTTCAGGCGTTAACAGACCGCTCGTCAGATCAACGTTTTGGCGCGTGTAGTACAGATGCCGCGTATCAAGATCGGAACCCAGCGAGCGAAATTGCCGCACCGCAGACACGTTGCCTTGAATCAAACCAAACGGTCGAATGGAGTGGCCGTGGGTTTCATTGACCGTCCAACTATGACGAGTAGCACCTGTCTGCGCATCAAGATAAACCATGTCGCCACCCAGCAATTCGGCCGTATCGTTGTCGCGGTGCCTTGTTGAAAAAAGCAAACCCCCAGCATCTGGCTGCATCACGATGGAGGAATTCGATACGCTTTGAAACAGCCTTTCCCATAGCAAAGCGCCAGAATTCTGTGCATAGCGCCCTACCCGAGTACGGCGAAAAGCACTGAAATTGAAATTTTCGTATTGGGCAAAAGCGTAATCGTTTGCCAGCGGTGTTAGCGCAACCGGAGTCGGAGCATTTGCACCGGAACTCGCGATAAACGTCTGACTCCAGCGCTCCTGGCCGAAAGCGTCAAAAGCAGTTAGGTGCCTTGGAATCTGAGTGTCCGCCCAAGCCAAGTCGTTACCGGCGGATCCAGCAACGCTTATTTGAAATCCCCGCTGCAAAATCACATGACCTGTTTGCGCATTCAAAACACGCGAGCGCGTGACCAGCTGTGCTGGCGCGCAAGGAGTTGTCGCAACGCAGCTTGATCCACTGACTACGATATGCTGCGGATTCGCCAAACTGATATTTTGAAACGCACCGGATACAGTATCTGACCAGAAAATTTCGCCATTAAAATTGACGCGAAAAATCGTGCTTGTAGTCAAGCCATTTAAATCGACGGCGCTGGTTCCCAAGATCCAGGCCGAAGCAACGTCGGCAGTCAAAATTCTGGCATTCGTAAATTCTGGAATCGTCGCTAATGGAGTTTCAATCACTACGGAAGCAATAACAGCGCCGGTTTGTGGATTTAATCGGCGCAGAGTCAAGCTGCGTCCAACGCTACCCAAATCCGGGTTAAGCACCACCGGCGCTGGGTTTGCGGGCTGAGTGTAGTCATAGGCCAAGCTGAAACTGCGGGAGTCGCGCCGAACTCCAAAAAGCCGACGCTGCGCTGTCTCGCTACCGGTATCCAGTGCATATTTCACTTCCTGCAAAAATGCGCGCCGCACGGTGTCCAGCACTCCCGAAGCTACTACCACCAAAGAATTGCCATCGATTCGAACTTGAGCTTGCGCACTGCCAGCGTTCTGGTTTGCGCTAGTCAAAGGATTCATGCACAAATCATGCCCGTCCAGCATACTAATAGTGCGCGCTTTAATTGGCTGGCCATCAAAATAGACCGCCAATTCGCCATTCGCTAATAGTTGCGTTTCTCCTGAGAACTCCGAATTGCGCGCCTCAAGCCATTGCAAATCACCGGAACCCGAAGCGATGCGGGTAAAGTGCACTTGACCGCCGTTGGTCAATGCAATGAGTGCTGAACCAGCGAGGGTAACGCTGGCGCATTGAATACTGGCGCCATTTACCAAGGTAAACGGTAATTCGCGTTGCCAAATCAAGGCACCATCGGCTTGTCGCATGCGCACTATCGGTTTGAACACGCCTTCGACGAGCGCGACATTGACTGAACGAATATTGCCATTGTCAAACTCAGGCTTACAGATTGAAGCGCCGCCAGCGGAAAATGTTGCCGACTGCCGCCATGCAAGTGCGCCGGTGGCAATATCCAAGGAAGTCACTTGCTCGACACTTTGAGTGTCGCCGGTTCGCCCAGGTTTAGCTTCCAATTGATATTCCAGCACCAGTGCTGCGGCATTCGCAGTGAAACCGCGAATAAAGCTCGGGGTCGCAAAGGACTCAAGCTCTAGTTCCGGGGCGGCTTTCCAGCACATTGAGTGCGACCGATCTCCGGCGGTGTAAGCAACATTAAAGCGCCGAACACCAATTTTTCTGCCGGTGCGCGCCCCACGCCGCCCCATCCCTATCCCGCCCCATCCCTATCCCGCCCAAGCCCTACCCGACCCCGGCCATCAATTCCCGGCCGATCAACATCTGGCGAATTTCATTGGTGCCAGCACCAATTTCATAAAGCTTGGCATCCCGCAGTAACCGCCCGGTCGGGTAATCATTGATATAACCATTGCCGCCTAAGGACTGAATTGCCTCTAACGTCACCGCGACCGCTGAGCGCGAAACATGCAGCAGGCAGCTTGCGGCGTCGACGCGCGACTTAATGCCGCTGTCGTAATCGCGGGCAACTTGATAGGCATAGGCGCGGCTGGAGGCGAGCATGGTGTACATATCGGCAAGCTTGGCCTGCATGATGCCAAAGCTGCCAATCGGCTGGTCAAACTGTTTGCGTTCGCGCAAGTAGGGCAAGGTAATATCAAGCGCTGCCTGCATTAAGCCAATCGGCCCGCCGGAAAGCACCAAGCGCTCGGTATTGAGCCCGCTCATCAGCACTTTTACGCCTTGGTTGACTTCGCCAAGCACGTTCTCAACTGGGATTTCGCAGTTCTCAAAAACTAGCTCGCAGGTATTGGAGCCGCGCATGCCCAGCTTGTCCAGCTTTTGCGCCGTGCTAAATCCTTTCATGCCTTTTTCGACGATAAACGCCGTCATCGTACGCGAGCCGTTTTCCTTACCGGCGGTACGCATGTAAACCACCAACGTGTTCGCTTCTGGGCCATTGGTAATCCACATTTTGCTGCCATTAGCGAGCCAAACATCACCGTGCAGTTGCGCGCGGCAGGCCATCGAACCGACCACATCAGAACCTGCACCCGTCTCGCTCATTGCCAACGCACCGACGTGCTCCCCGCTGCATAATTTAGGTAAATATTTTTCGCGCTGTGCTGGCGTCGCGTTATTAAATAAATTTTGCACGCACAAGTTTGAGTGCGCGCCATAGCTCAAACCGACCGAGCCTGAGGCACGCGAAATTTCTTCTAAAGCGATCAGGTGCGCGGTATAGCCAAGCTCAGAACCGCCGTATTCCTCGGGCAAGGTGATGCCTAACAAACCCATATCCCCGAATTTGCGCCACAAATCCGGCGGAAAAGTATTGCTTCGATCAATCTCATCGCTGCGCGGTGCGATTTCGCGTTCGGCAAATTTAGCGACGCTATCGCGCAACAAATCCAGATCCACGCCCAACGAAGGAATACGCATAGAGTTCGAAACCAAGCAATTAAGTTGTACCCAGTATGCCAGCGGGCGGCGCAACTCGCATCACCAAACAGCCACCAAATGCGCCTGTGCGAAAACACTTGCGCACGCGGAACTACGGTTTCAGACTAAGGCACTTATCTAGTCATCTTCTGGAGTTCCCATGCCCTTTAGCCGTGCCCGCCAGTTTGGCGTTGTTGTCCTGACCGCGTTCTTAGTTCTCATCGGTGCCGGCTGCGACGATACCGCAAGCGTTGCCACGCAAAAAACCATCAGCGTTCCTAGCACTGATCAAGACGTTGAATGGAAACAGTTCGTCGATGACGTCGCACGCAGCAAAAGAATCAAGGGTAAAACCAAGTCTATTTACGTGCGCTTTTTAGCCACCACTGAAGACACCAAAGGCCATTTACGCGATACGCAGCAGTCTTTTAGTCGGGGCGTTGCGCCCGGCACGCTGATGGTGTTTGGCTCTTATAACTCGCGCAACATGGCGGATTTGTTGGTGGATGCGTTCAACACCGAATATATCGATGGCAAATTGGCCGGCGCACGTTTGGTGTTTGTCGGCCAGCGCGTAGACGAGTCCAGAGTCAAAGCGGCGTCGGTCAAATCTGGCGTGACTTTTGAATTTTATCCGGTTGATTGATCCCAAAATTGCTGCGCTGCTGAGTGCTTTTGCTGCCGCCACGTTTTTGCCCATGCAGATACACGCGGCGAGTAACAAAATTTACAGCTGCGACGATGCTTCGGGCTTGCGCGTGTTTCAGGATCAACCCTGCGGCACAGGTTTTAAACCGTGGGAGCGCGATCTAACCGACCGTACGCGCTGGACGAACCCAGTTCGCACCAAGGGCGGTTGTGCGGTTCGCTCACCAAGCGTTAGTCTGACGTGGCTGCGCGTGGATGCACCCATTACCTTTGACGGCGGTGTGGCGCTGGTGCTAAACGCGGACGAGTCGGGTATCGCCGCCGCAATTGTTGTGCAAGCCGCATGGCCTGCGAACAATCAAAAAGACGCCGCAGCGCAGGGGACTACAAACAATGTTGATAAACTCCTCCCGGTGCCCGAGCAAACTATCGCGCCGCCCTACCAACCCGCAAAAATCCCCGCCAATCGTAGGCTAGAGCTGTCCGGAAATATCGCCGGTCAAGCCATCGTTCCCGACGGCCACCGCGAGTTTGTCGTCGATAGCATGGACGACCCAACGCGCATGCGCTACGGCTATCGGCAAACGTCGGGCTTACTGCGCGCGCTCAAACGTGCCGCCGCGCTTAAATTTCGCTTAACGTTACGTAGCCCCGAAGTTCCCGTGGTCAGTGCCAGCCTAGAGCTCAATGGTCTAGAAGCGGCCGTAGCTGCGCTGACGCGGTGTGCCGAGCGCTGAAGCTGGTTGCGTTTGCGTTTGCGTTTGCTATTTTAGTTAATTAATTAACTAAACTCGACCCCAAGTGTTCGCGAAAAAAAATCCGCTCGCGCCTTAAGCTTGTCGAAGGGCAAAGCCGTACAGATCCTAACGAAGTCATAACGCATCTCGAAGTTTGCGGCTTCACGCTTCGACAGGCTCAGCACAAACGGAATCCAGGATGAATCTCGCGTGTTAACCATTTGGATTATTGTTTTCCGTTGCAGCCAACACCGGACGATCACTACAGCTCTGCTCCGCCTGCATCGCGCCAACAGAATTCACCGGCCGTTTTTGCAGTTCCAACGCCAATCTTTGCGCCATCAACAGATTGCCAGCTAAACCGGTATGGGCAAAATCAATGTAAATCGGGCCGCTGCTGGCATCAAAAAGCGTGTCCAAGACCAGCACATCGGCTTCGGGTTGGTTTTGCAAGAGCGTTTTCAGCGCGCGCGTGGTCGCCAATTGCAAATCCCGATGCCGCGCCAAACTGCTGCCAATAACGCTACGTTCCTCATCGGTAGGCTGCGCCTTATCAAATACGCTGGGTTGCCATACGAAAAGCACCTGCACACCGTTCGCTGCGGCGAGCGCACGCGTTTGCCGAACCACCGCTAAGTAATTGCGCGCCACCTGTACCGCCAAATCCTCCACCGCAGGCTCAGGCTTTGTGCCGCCTATGCGTTCGGAAAGTAAACGTATGCCCTCCAAGCGCTCCAGCACCGCCGCGGCGAAGGCATTGCCACTGCGCGTCACATTAAATTCGGCTTGGCGATTGCTTTCGTTTTGCGGCGCCCCCGCGAAACCTGCCTGCAACGCGGCATAGACATCGTTGACACCATCAACAAAGACGGCGAAATCAACTCGCGCTGCATCCGGGCAGCGCAGACTTGCCATAAAAGCTAATTGCGACTGCGCGCTGACATAGCCCGTTTCGCCGAAATTGCGCACTTGCACCGATGCTATACGCGCAAGCTCCGAGGCCAAAGTGTGCGCATCACCGACGCCCGTGCCCCACACAGTAGAGCCGCCAAACAGCCAAACCGAGCGCTGATTTGGGCCAGTCTTGGCATTAAGCGTGACCCGAAAACCGTTCGCGTCAACATGAATAAGCTTGCCTGCATAAGCTTTGCGGCGAAAATAGACATAAGGATGCCACTGCGTATCACGTGCCGCTTCGTGTTCTTGCCAATAGCCGCGTTCGCTGCCGTTGGCGGCCATATTTTCGCGCGCCACCGCAACCGCGTTGGCGTCAACGCGCAAAGATTTCGCTGGTTCAAGCGCGACACGCAACAACGCGTCGGCGAGCGCTAAGGCTAACAGTGCCAATCCCAAACCCAGCCAAATGATCGCTAGAAAATGGCCGGCGCGTTTGAAAACCCGAAACGTACTTGGATCAACAACCTCATTCGGGTCTTGCTCGCCATCGGCCGATGGCGGGCTATTAGAGCGCTGCTCGCTCAACCGAAAAGCTCTCGCCACAGCCACATTCACCGGTCGCGTTCGGGTTATTAAAGATAAATGTCGAATTCAAACCCTGGCGCTGAAAGTCGATCTGAGTGTTTTGCACCACCGCTAAGGACTTGGCATCGACGTAAACCTTGACGCCGTCTTGTTCAAAAATGCTGTCCTCCTTGGATGTAGTTTTCGCAACATCAACGACATAAGCCCAGCCCGAACATCCCACTTTTTTGACGCCAAACCGCAAGCCCAAAGCGTCCGAATCGGTGGCGGTGAAATGCTGCACGCGCGCAAGCGCAGCAGGAGTGAGTTGAATAGACATATCGTTCTCTGGTGATAAGTAGGATCAGTATGGAATGGTAGCAGTTAGAGGAAAAGTCAAGTTAAATACTCCGGCGAATCAGGGCTGCGTGTCTCTAACTCCAATGGCATGCGATAAAACAGTCTAAAAATCGGCATTCCGAATGGGCATCTTCCACTTGCATACGTATACATCCGAATTTCGAGCAAATCCTCCAAATTAGACCTTCCACTGCAGTTAGAGTGCGCAAATAGCGCGGAGGCAAGGGTTTTAGTCGCTATATCAAAACACCAACACAAATTGGCTTATCTCTGGGAGGAGTTTGTTATGTCGTTGAACCTAAAATTTGTAGTGCCCGCAATTGCTCTACTTACCGCTGCCGCACAGCCTGTGCAGGCGGACGTTATTTTGCACGCTTTCAATTGGCGCTATGCAGACGTCACTGCGCGGGCCGCCGCGATTCAAAGTGCGGGCTATAAAGTTGTGATGGTCGCACCTGCCTATCGATCCGAAGGCACAGCGTGGTGGGCACGCTACCAACCGCAGGACTATCGCGTCATCCAACATCCCTTGGGTGATACCACAACATTTAAAGCCATGATCGCAGCACTGAATCAACGCGGTATTCGGGTCTATGCCGATGTGTTGCTCAATCACATGGCGAACGAAGCCAGTCAGCGTGCGGATCTGAATTATCCAGGCCAGCGCATCCTCAATCTTTATAGCGCCAACACCAGCTATTATGCCACGCAAAAGCTGTTCGGTAATTTGGCGAATAATTTTTTAAGCGCAAGTGACTTTGGCCCTACGCGCTGCATTAGCGACTACAACAATACCTATGAAGTGCAAACTTATAGATTGTGCGGCGGCGGCGGCGATGTTGGATTGCCTGACTTGACCGCAAATAGCTACGTGATTTCGCAACAGCAGGAATATTTACGCGCGCTCAAGGCTTTAGGCGTCAAGGGTTTTCGCATCGACGCCGCCAAGCACATGACCAACTACCACTTAAACCAGGTGCTAACCGCCGACATTAAGTCCGGCATGCATATCTTTGGTGAGCTAATAACTTCCGGCGGCGCGGGCTCAGGCGAATACGATAATTTTTTAGCCCCGTATCTGCGCGACACCGATCACTCGGCCTATGATTTCCCGCTGTTTAATTCCATCCGCAGCGCGTTTAGCCCCGGCGGTTCAATGAATACTCTGGTGGATCCTGGCGCGTACGGACAAGCGCTTGCCGGCCCGCGCGCAGTCACCTTCACTGTTACCCATGACATTCCAAACAACAGCGGCTTTCGCTATTTGATCATGGACGGCACCGATGAAACGCTGGCTTATTCCTACATTTTAGGGCGCAATGGCGGCACACCGATGGTGTATTCCGATAACAATGAAAGCAACGACAACAGCCGT
>JAYTAO010000159.1:0-4649 GCA_043737435.1 Rhodanobacteraceae bacterium
GTGCCACCAGAAAGCTGATAGCTAATCCCTAGGCCGCGCAGCGCCAGCTCGACCGCGCGGCTCAAGTGATTGCCGCGATACAGCACCGCAATGTCGCCCAAACGCGTGCGCTCCAGCGCCTGCAAATTGCTGATACTGCCAGCGATAAACTCAGCCTCTTGTGTGTCACTGGCAAATTCTTTCAGCGTGATGGGATCGCCGTCGGGGTTATCAGACCACAGCTTTTTCTCAAACACGTGCGGGTTGCGCGCGATCAGTTGATTCGCCGCATGCAAGATGCGCTTGGTGCAGCGATAGTTTTGCTCCAGCTTGATTACTTTCAATTGCGGATAATCTTTGCTTAGTAAATTCATATTTTCCGGGTTTGCACCGCGCCAGGAATAAATTGACTGATCGTCATCGCCCACCGCCGTCAACATGCCTCGGGTGCCAGCCAGCAGCGTCAGCAGCTGATATTGCGCGGCGTTGGTATCTTGATACTCATCCACTAGCAGATAGCGAATTTTCTGCTGCCAGCGCGCGCGCACTTCTAAGTTATCGCGCAACAGTTTCACCGGCAACGCGATCAAATCATCGAAATCTAACGCGGACAGCAAATCCAGACGGCGTTGGTAATCACCAAATAATTTCGCACATTCCAGCTCGCGCGGGCTGCGCGCCAAGCGTGCGGCTTCATCGGGGGATTGCAGCGCGTTTTTGGTGCGTGAAATCAGCGATTGAAAAAGATTTAGCGTCTCGGTTTTGACGCCTTTAATCGCCAAATCTTTCATCACCGCGCGCGATTCATCGTCGGCCAACACGCTGAAATTGCGCTTTAAGCCTGCGGCAACATGCTCGGCCTGCAAAAATTTTAAGCCCAGCGCGTGAAAGGTCGAAATGATCAGGCCTTCCGGCTCAGCACCTAAGGTGCGCGTAATGCGTTCGCGCATTTCACGGGCAGATTTATTAGTAAAGGTTATTGCCGCAATGTGTTTGGCCTGGCATTGACCAGAACGAATCAGCCAAGCGATTTTTTCGGTGATGACCCGCGTTTTGCCCGATCCTGCACCTGCCAGCACCATCAGCGGCCCGTCGATATAGTGCGCGGCTTCGTGCTGGGGTGGGTTTAAGGACATGGCGAGTTTTTACCGGGCGCGGCAGTCTGCGCAATGGCGGCGCATTTGTCGAGTTGAATTCGGGGGTTGTGTGGTGCGTTATTTGGTGGGGTTTATGCGGGACGATTCGCAAATTAGTTGCGCAACCAAAAAAATATCGTCATAAATCAAACGGTTGGTAGGGTCAACCGCGTTCTAGAGTTTCAAATGGCGGTTAGATTCTCTTCCACATACATGGAACTGTCGATAAGGGCACTTTTTTTGAATGCCGATAGTTCACCATTGAATTCGCCCATCAATAATTGAATTATTTTAATTTTGTCTTTATTACTGTAATCCTTGCGCAAATTTAAGGCAACCAACTCATATACTTTTCTTGCCCTATTTCCATCTCTATACCAAATATCGCCGGCCACTCCAATATTATATTCCACCCGATTAGAAAAAAACTTTAGGTGATCATAGCCGCTCGCTGTAATTTGCACATAATCTCCAGGTCGAATATCATCCGTACGTTGGTGATCAGCCTGAATTAATTAATGATTCAGCAAGTACCGAAGTTCACTGAGCGCTTCTTCTTGTCCAATCCCTTGCGAACCAAGTTCAGAAATAAAGTTCGACACTAAACGGTATCCCTCAATTCCGAGTTCCCCTCTGGTTTTCTTACATTCTGCTAGTTGACTTAGATCAGGAATCAAGAACTTTATTAATCTTTTCGCACGTAATTCCACAACTC
Source organism: Rhodanobacteraceae bacterium (assembly GCA_043737435.1). GTDB lineage: Bacteria > Pseudomonadota > Gammaproteobacteria > Xanthomonadales > SZUA-5 > JANNYA01. Next base: position 1,831 of record JAYTAO010000159.1, read on the forward strand.
TCGAAGGAAAGTCCGTCAACCATTGAGCCTTCATTGTGCGAAATTTTGGCGTTCAATTGGGTCGATTGGCTTTGCCCGCCCTCGAACAAACTTAGCATCTGACACCGCTTCCTCTGCCCGTAATGCCGCACAAATCGCATCAAGATCATTGTTGTACTGGGCCGCATGCGCTTGTCGATAAGCACGAAATTCTTCAACGATTAAATCAATCACTTTCTGCTCCTAGCTCTTCGGGTGAACAAAGCAACGGCGGGCGATAGCCTGCGTTTTGGATTACTTCTTCAATGAAGCGCTTTGTTTCTGCATTGTTAATGTGTTTGAAGTTCCATGTCAGCAAAAAATCCGCGCCATTGGTCGCCGCGATTGCGATGTGCAGTGCGTCTTCAACGCTGTTTGCGGGAACGGCTTTGGCTGAGATTAGAAGCTTAGCCAACTCTTGCGCTTCGCTGCCGGTCTCAAATCTAGGAAGAGTAGAAACCGCTTGCATGCGCAGATTCGCAGCTTTCGGATCACCGGATGCGATTTCTCGTTCGACCAATCTTGAAATATAGGCGTCAAAATTTGGCAGGCGTTGCGACCACCATTGCGTTGTGATTGCTTGTCGGGCCGCGTTAACCACATCTCGACTTGGTCGCGCGGTCAGATAGCCTATGATCGATGATTCAATGTAAACCGACTTGCGCATTATGATCTCGCTTAACCGGCACCCGCCTAGGCTTTGCGAACGAGTCTGCGCATTTGATTTGAGTTTGTCGAGCCAAAATAAATCGAAACGATTACTTCAATCAATTGCAGCTAAACAAACAAAAAATGATGCGTTGACGAAATGCCACGGCTTTCCACCAGCACCATCAGTGGCCCATCAATATAGTGCGCGGCTTCGTGCTGAGGTGGGTTTAACGACATCGCTAGCTTTTAACCGGGCGCGGCAGACTGCGCAATGAGGGCGCATTTGTCGAGCTTAAATCGGGATTTGCGTGGGGCGGGATTGCGCAGGGTTTAGATAGGTCAGCGCTCAACTTTTGCTTTTCGCTGGTGAATCCACCAGCTTAAACCCACCCTGCAGCGCATCCAGCGCCTGCGCGCCCAAGCTTGCTAAATCGGCGTTTCCCTGTACCGAAAACCAATAGCGCAAAGTCGCGCGGATGACGCCAATCGCCGCCCCAGCCAGCATGCGCGCGTGCAGCTTGATCTGCGCGGCGTGGATATTGAGCGGGCTGTTGTAGCCCCCGCTTGCATAGCGCTGAATAAAAACTTCCGCCATGGCGTTTTCCCAGTCCCGATCAATCTCGTTTTCACGCGCGACTAAGGCGGGTGTGCGGTCAATTAGCTGCTGCTGGGCAAGTTGCTGATCGCGGTTGACCGAGTATTCGCGCGCAAATACTTGCGCAATTTGCCGCAGGCTAACAAACGGGCATTCGTCCAACGGTGCGCCTTCCAGCAATTCTAAAAAACGTTCCAAGCGTTCGCTGCGGTGTGGAAACGCGACCGCTTCTTTGTTGGTGAAATAGCGAAAGAAAGTGCGGCGGCTGACTTCTACATCGGCGCAAATCTCATCAATGGTGGTGGCATCAAAACCAAAGCGGTGAAAGCGCGCATTCGCCGCCCGCACCAGTGCGCGGCGCGTGGCATCTTTTTTACGTTCGCGTAATTTCGGCTCAAACTGATGCGCTGCGGACTTGCGCGGCGTGCTCAGCTTCGGCAGCACTTGAACGTCCAATGGCTTTTTCATGCGGCTAAGGATATAACTGCGCACCGACCAAAGTGCCACTGAGTGCCAAATTAAAAGTGACGCAAATTATTGAATCTGATCCCGCACCTGCCAGCTATTGGCGCTCAAGTGAACACGGCCCGGCGTTTAGCGCCGCGGCGATTGCAGAGATCTTACAAGCACCGCGCGGCACGATGTATGTGCTCGAAAACCACCGCGATGGCGGCATAGGCGTGGGCATTGGCGGTGCGTTGAGCCACGGCGCACCCGCGTCAGGCGCATGGCCGCTGTTGGGCGTTTTGCCGCCTCTGTATCCAGAATGGTTGGGGGATCGTTCCTTCAACGAGGTGCACGGCACGCGCTTTCCGTACGTCGCCGGTGCCATGGCAAACGGCATTGCTAGCACCCGCATGGTGATTGCGCTGGCGCACAGCGGCTGCTTGGCTTTCTTCGGTGCCGCCGGTTTATCGCTGGGGCGCGTGGAAACCGCTATCGACGAATTGCAGGCGGCACTGGATGCGCATCATTTACCGTGGGGCGTCAATTTAATTCATAGCCCGGCTGAGCCCGAATTTGAGCTGGCGGTAGCGGATCTTTTATTACGCAAAGGCGTGCGCTGCGTGGAAGCTTCAGCCTACCTGGCATTGACGCCCGCGGTGGTGCGCTATGCCTGCAGCGGCCTGAAACGTGGCGCTAATGGCGTGATTGAACGGCGCAATCGCGTGTTTGCCAAGGTGTCGCGTGCGGAGGTTGCGCGGCAATTTTTGCAGCCGCCGCCGACCGCAATTTTGCAGGGCCTGCTTGCTGCGGGCTTGCTTAACGCGGAAGAAGTAGCGCTTGCAGCTTTCCTGCCGCTGAGCGAGGACATCACCGCCGAAAGCGATTCAGGTGGGCATACCGATAACCGCCCACTAGGCGCGCTATTGCCCAGCTTGGCCGCTTTGCGCGATCAAATTTGCCGAGAACGCGGCTACCCACGCCCGATTCGCTTAGGTGCGGCGGGCGGCTTAGGCACGCCGGCGGCGGTGGCGTCTGCGTTTGCGCTGGGTGCGGCGTATGTGCAGACCGGCTCGGTCAATCAAGCCTGCATTGAAAGCGGCATTGATGA
>JAYTAO010000160.1:0-4643 GCA_043737435.1 Rhodanobacteraceae bacterium
GTCAGTTCCGGCTTGAGCGCCGACGCATGCCCAAGCCAGCGCGCTTGGCGGCGTATTTGGCCCATGCATTCCGGCCAAGACTGGCCGTCAAATTGCAGCGAGTCCACGCTAAGCGGCGCCAAACCCAACAAAGTCCTCAACAGCGTGGTTTTGCCGACGCCGTTTTCGCCCTCGATCAGTAGCAGCTGGCCCGCCACCAGCGTGAATGCGACGGGCTCGAACAGCGGCTGCTCGTCCCGTAGGCAGCTCAGCCCGCGCGTTTGCAGCACGGGCCGCGCAGCGTTAGAGGGATTACTGGGCAAACTCAATACGGCGATTCGCGGCGCGACCGCCCTCGGTGTCGTTGTCCGCAATTGGCTGATCTTGACCCATGCCGTACGAATTTAAGCTGCTGGGTGCCACGCCTTTCGCGATTAAGAAATCACGCACGGCCTGCGCCCTCGCCTCGGAAAGCGCACGGTTGGCATCCGCGTCACCAGTGGCATCAGTGTGGCCGACTATGCGTACATTGCGGCCATCTTCCGTCAAGATACTTGCGGCTAGATCCAAAGTTGCCACCGCATCGGCCGGAATTTCGGCGCTGCCGGATTCGAAGTTGATCGCCAGATTAAACAGCGTGCTGACATCAAACGACATCACCGGCGGCAAATCGGCATTGATCGCCAAATTCTCAGCGCTCACCGCGAGGGGTTGATCGACGAAGAAATTCGCCAACCAATCGATCCACGCGCTCTTAATGCCCGCATCCGGAACCTCGGCACTGAAATTGATTTGATTGTCTTTCAAGGTCAACTGAAATGGCCCTACTGCTGCCAATTTCGCCATCAAATCCAGCGTTTTGCCTTTCCAGTTTGGCAGCGGCGCTCCTTCCACGACAGTGATTGCATCCACCACGCGGCCCGCACCAAACACCAGCTGGGCTTGCGCAAGCAAACGCTCTTTCTTGCGCTCAGTAGGTACTGCGCCGGTAATCGTCAAACCCGACGCGGCATCAAACGCAAACGCTAGTTCACCCAAACTTTTGGGCAAATTATCGCCGGACTGGGGCTGCGGAATTGGCATCGCATCCTCGGGATGACTGCCGCTTTCCAAAGAGATCGGCATTTCTTCCGCGGCAGTTTCGGTGCGCGTGATATGGGCGCTGAGCGGCGGGTGCGCCATCGTCTTCCAATAAATAACGCCGCCCAACAGCAACGTGACCACTGCGCCTAGCAGCCAAAATACGACGCCTTGGCCGTCGTCTTGATCGTCATTAAACATCCGTATGCCTTGTAAATTAAGTAGCGCCAAATAGTAGCAACTCAATCTTGGCTTTGCAGGGCTACCGCCGGCAAGCTATAAACGCGTTACGCTCTGCGTCACGCAAGCGCGAACCCATATTCCTCTGAGATAACTCCATGCTGATACAAAATTTAGTCCCACTATCCGTTTTTGGCGCGATTCTCGTGTTGGCATGGACGGTTTTCGAAGTAGGCCGGGCACGTGGACGTTACGGAATCAAGGCACCTGCGGTTACTGGGCACCCTGATTTCGAGCGGGTATTTCGCGTGCAAATGAATACCGTGGAACAATCCGTGCTGTTCTTCCCGGCACTTTGGCTGTGCGCAAACTATTTTCGCGCCGATGTGGCGGGCATTGCCGGGCTGGTTTGGGTCATTGGCCGCGTGTGGTACGCCCTTGGTTACTACCGCGCGGCCTCTGCTCGTGGTGCTGGTTTCACGTTAAGCGTGCTGGGCTTTGCTGTCTTGCTTGCCGGTGGCGGTTTTGGCTTAATCCGGCAACTCATTGCCTAACGCCATCAGCGTGCAAAAGCGCCTTTGACATCTCTAGCGTTTGACGATCTTTGCGTACAACTAGCGAACCGATATGACTATTAGCGAATCACCGATTAAGATTCCCAATTTTAATCTCGACAAAGAAATTGGCCGAGGTGGTATGTCGCGCGTGTATTTGGCGCATCAACTAGAGCCCAAGCGCAAGGTCGCAATAAAAATTGTCTCGCCAGGAAACGCGGCCGACGAAGCGTTTTTGCAGTCGCTTAAACAAGAAGGCGACACCATTGCCAGCATGAGCTGCGACAACATCATTACCGTGTATGCCTGCGGCGTGATTGATGCGCACTATTACATGGCGATGGAAATTTTGAGCGGCGGAGATTTGGCCGACAAGATCAAAAACGGCCTGCGCCCAGAAGACGCTGTTGAAGTGATGTTACAAATCGGCAACGCACTGAAACATGCGCACAGCAAAAACGTGCTGCACCGCGATATCAAGCCGGAAAACGTGATGTTTCACGAATCTGGCAAAGCGGTGTTAGTGGATTTCGGCATCGCCAAAGAGGCCGATTCGACCTCCAGTTTCACGCAAGTCGGTGCGGTGGTGGGCACGCCACATTACATGAGCCCCGAGCGCTGCATGGGCAAAGCGACCGATCACCGTTCCGATCTATACGCGATGGGAGTGATGTTTTTCGAACTCTTAACCGGCAAAAAAGTATACGACGGCCGCGATACCTTCGCGGTCAGCTATGCCCACGTTTATGAGCCGGTGCCGCCCTTACCGCCGGAGCATTCGCGCTACCAGGCGCTGATCAACAAGTTGCTGGCGAAAGATCCGGACGACCGCACGCAGACTGCGGATGAAATGATGGAAGCGTTACGCCGCGTCAAAGCCGGTAATGCTGAGCCAGCGACCAAGCGCATGGACACGACTGCGCGCAAGTTAAATGCCAGCGAAGACACCATCGTCTCCACGCCCATTCCCGGCCGCGGCCCCGGCCCGGAAAAGACGCCTGTTGCGGTAGCGGCAGCGGCTCCGGCAGTAACGCCAATTGCGCAAGCCGTAGTTGCCCCGGCGAAAAGCAAACTGGTGCCGATTGTGGTCGCCGCAGGCATTGCAATCGCTGGCATCGGCGGGTACTTGCTTACCCGCAAGGCAGACAATGTAAGGCCACCATCAATAACGGATGAAGGGCCAACAAAAGAACTCACGCTTGAGCAACGTCAATACGTGGGGGAACAAAATGAAGCTGCACAAAGTTTTGTGAATAATAGGATGAATGATCAAGCTGAAGAGGCGTTTCTACGGGTTCTAGGAGTTGACTGCACCGACAGGGAAGCGCGGCGAGGTTTGAAAATTCTAAATCCAGCCAAGGCAAATGAAATAGTTACTGGTTGTGATGTGCAGTAGCCGCTGAGAACAGACATCCTGGTGGCTTGTGTACAGCGCGCAATTTTGCCTTCGAGCATGGCATTGCTCGATCAGACGCCTCCTAGCTTGAGATATTTATGTTGATGCGGCTCATTTACCAATATATTCCCGACTGGCTACGGCCGTTTGCTCGTAAGATTCGCAGCCTATTTGCACCCGCAGTCAAAAAGCCTATGCCTGCTGATGTCGCAAATGACGCGATCGTCAACGCTGCCGCCAGCGCGAACCCGCCAGTGCTTGCAATCGCACCCCGAGACGCAGCTTATGCCGCAAAAATTGCGGCTGAACGCGTCACCTTTGATGATCAAGCCGAGATTCATGAGCTGCCCGCCATTTTTCACTATTGGTCTAATAAATACTTGCGGCCGATGCTTGAGGAATATGGTTTTTCCAATCCTGACCAATTGTTCGTCAAATATTTAATAGACGCGGCAAAACGTACCGGCAGTAGCGCGCCAAAATTTTTGAGTGCGGGTTCTGGAAATTGCGACACTGAGGTACGCCTTGCCCTGCAGTTAAAGCACGCGGGAATGACCAATTTCAGTATTGAATGTTTGGAGCTAAGCCCGCCCATGCTGGCGCGCGGGCGCACCGAAGCGCTAGCGCAGGGCGTGGCTGAACATATGGTATTTACCGTTAGCGATTTTAATCGTTGGCAAGCAGGGCATAGCTACGACGCCGTCATTGCGAACCAATCATTACACCACGTGATGGCATTGGAGCACTTATTTGATGCTATCAAGCTTGCTTTGTTGCCAGCTGGATTGTTTATCACCAGCGACATGATCGGTCGCAATGGTCATATGCGATGGCCGGAATCGCTGAAAGTGGTGCAACGCTTTTGGCAGGAATTACCCGAAAGTTATCGATACAACCGCCAATTGCGTCGTCACGAAACGGCATATAAGAATTGGGATTGTTCAAGCGAAGGTTTTGAAGGCATACGCGCACAAGATGTTCTGCCTGAACTCATAAAGCGGTTTGATTTTAAACTTTTCATCGCGGCGAGCAGCGTCGTAGACCTATTTATTGATCGCAGCTTTGGGCACCATTTTGATGTCACCAAGTCTTGGGATTTAGACTTTGTTGATCGCTTGCATGCCTACGATGAGCAGGCCCTGCTCAGCGGAGAGCTAACACCCACACGCTTGCTTGCGGTAATGAGCTTGACCGAGGAGCCTGGGCAGTTTTCGCGCGGCCTGACACCAGAAAAATGCGTACGTCACATCTGAAACCACGCCAACCCGATCCAAGTTTGCGCAACCCGCCTGCACCCGGCACTATCGCTAAGGTGTGAATCTCAATTGAGACCAAATTGTACAAACTAATTTTCTACGCTGAAATTAAAGTGGGCCAGTTTTCGTGGCGCGGTTGAGCAAAACTGCTGGCGCGCACAACCCCACACGCGCGAGCGCCCCGGTGGGTTTTGCGCG
>JAYTAO010000161.1:0-4642 GCA_043737435.1 Rhodanobacteraceae bacterium
GAACAAGCGCCGATGCAGGCCAAGCAAGCCTTAGGATATTTGCCCGAAGGCGCGCCTGCCTATGGCGAGATGACGCCGAATCGCTTTCTGAATTTTATCGGTGACTTGCGGCAAATGGACGCCGCTGCGAAACGCGCACGCATCGGCACGGTGGTGGAGCAATTGGGCCTGCAAAAAGTGCTGGAGCAGCCGATTGAAACCCTTTCCAAAGGCTTCAAGCGCCGAGTCGGCATCGCCCAGGCGATTTTGCACGACCCGAAAGTATTGATTTTGGACGAGCCTACCGATGGCCTAGATCCGAATCAAAAAGACGAAGTGCGTAATTTGATTAGCGGTATGGCGAAAGACAAACTGATCATCGTTTCCACCCATATTTTGGAAGAGGTACACGCGGTGTGCACGCGCGCGATCATTATCGCGGGCGGCAAGCTGCTGGCAGACGAAACGCCAGAAAAACTAGAAGCGCGCTCGCGCTATCACGGCGCGGTCAGCCTGCGCGCGGACAACATCGGCATGGTGAAAGCAGCGCTGGAAGCCCTTGCTGGTGTGCAAGCAGTGGAAACCGGACGCGATGGCAGCTTGACCGCAATCGCCAAGAGCGGCGCGTCGATCTTCACGCCGATCAATGCCTTGATTCAAAGCCAAAACTTTGTCGTGCACGATTTGGCGCTCGAGCGTGGACGCATGGATGAAGTGTTTCGCACGATTACCAATTTTAGTGGCGTTACCACCAATTCCGGTGCTAAGTCAGGAGCCCGCTCATGAGCGCGATTAAAACCATCTTCAAGCGCGAATTGTCCAGCTATTTCGCCACCCCTGTTGCCTATGTGTTTCTGGTGATTTTTCTACTGCTATCAGGGCTATTGACGTTTTGGATCGGCCGTTGGTTTGAGTCCGGGCAAGCCAGTTTGATGGGCTTTTTCAGCTTTCACCCATGGCTTTATCTAGTGCTGATGCCCGCCATCGCGATGCGCATGTGGGCAGAAGAGCGCAACACCGGCTCAATCGAGCTATTGCTGACATTACCCGTGACGCTGCGCGATGCGGTCATCGCTAAGTTCCTGGCGGCTTGGGTGTTTGCCGGTGTCGCCTTGATTTTGACCTTCCCCATGTGGTTTTTGGTGAATTATTTGGGCGAGCCAGATAACGGCGTGATCCTGGCTAGCTACATCGGTTCGTGGCTGATGGCGGGTGCATTTTTATCTATTGGGGCGTGCATGAGTGCAGCGACTCGATCCCAAGTGATTGCCTTTGTTTTGACCGTAGTGGTTGGTCTATTTTTCTTATTTTTTGGCTTGATCCAAGTGTTCGGAGGCGAAGGCTGGCTGGTGGAAACCGCTGCTGGACTTGGCTTTATCACGCATTTCAATTCGATTTCCAAAGGCGTGTTGGATTTGCGCGACATCGTATTTTTCTTGGCCGTGATTGGTGCGTTTTTGGCCGCCACCATGGTCGTTATTGAATTGAAAAAGGCAGACTAATTCATGAGTACAGTAAATAAAAAGTCAGCCGGAGCCGCAGGCTTAGTCGTGCTCGCTGCGATTTTCTTAGGCGTCATTTTGCTCAGCCAAATGCTGCTTCGTGGTGCACGCTTGGACTTGACCAACAACAAGCAATACACCCTCAATGAAGGCACCAAATCGATCCTGAGAAAAATCCCAGAGCCGATCAATCTGTATTTCTTTTTCACCCAAAAAAGCACCGCTGAACTGCCGCAATACCAAGCTTACGCGACCCGCGTGCGCGAACTTTTGGAAGAAATGGCCGAGCGATCAAAAGGCAATATCAAACTGACGGTGATTGACCCACAACCCTTTAGCGAAGAGGAAGAGCGCGCGGTTGGCTATGGTTTGCAACAAGTGCCTTATGGCGGCGGCAATCAAATCACATTCGGCTTAGTCGGGACCAGCGCCACTGGTCAGCAAGCGGTCGTGCCGTTTTTCCAAGTCGAAAAAGAAAGCTTTATGGAATATGACATTGCCAAAATGATCCAGAGCTTGATCGTGGATAACAAACCGGTGATCGGGGTGATGTCCAGTTTGCCCATGGCCGGCGGCTTTGACCCTGCCACGCGCCAAACTAGTCAGCCGTGGGTGGTTTACGGCCAACTCGGGGAGCGTTTCGAGATGCGCCAATTAGGCATGGATATCAAATCGGTCGATGCACAAATCAAAGTACTGATGTTGGTGCAGCCCAAACAACTGTCGGATGAAACCCAATTCGCGCTCGACCAATTCGTCGTCAAAGGTGGGCATTTGATGGTGTTTGTCGATCCCAACGCCACGCTCGATAGCTCAGGCGCCGATCCCAACAATCCAGATTCAGCGATGTTTGCCAACAAAAGTTCGGATCTACCGAAACTTTTCCAAGCTTGGGGCGTTAGTTATGATCCTAATAAGATTGTTGCTGATCGCAGCTTAGGCGTGCCGATTCAATTTGATCCTACCGGTGAACCGGTCAAGCATCCGGCGATCATTGGTTTAGAAGCGGCAAACATGAATCAAAAAGACATTGCCAGCGCCGATTTGGAATCGATCAACTTAGACGGTGCGGGCAGCTTCTCGGTCGATGCAAAAGCGCCACTAAAATTTGAAGCGCTATTGCAATCAAGCGCCGATGCCATGCTCATGGATGCCGAAAAGCTCAAATTCACGCGTGATCCGAATGAGCTTTTGAAAGGCTTCACGCCGACCAAGGTCAACTATATTTTGGCGGGTAATTTGACTGGCAAGTTCAAGTCTGCGTTCCCAGAAAAAAGTGCCGAAGTCGGTTTTGTTGCGGAGGCGAAAGAGCCCAATACGGTATTTCTAGCCGCTGATACCGACATGCTTAGTGATCGCGTTTGGGTCACAGTGCAGGCGTTTATGAATCAGCAAATGGCCAATGCCTTCGCCAACAATGGTGATTTCATTGTCAACACGGTGGATAAATTGACCGGCGACAATGATCTGATTTCGATTCGTTCGCGCGGTAAACTAAAAACCAGCTTCACCACCGTGGACAAAATGCGTCTGGACGCAGACGCGGCACTGCGTGATACCGAACAAAAATTACAGGATGAGCTGGAAGAAACGAACCGTAAGCTGGCTGAGTTGCAGCAAGCCAAAGGCGCGGATGCGCAAATGATCATCAGCCCTGAGCAACAAAAAGAGCTGGCTAGCTTTCAGCAAAAACGCGTAGACGTCAGCCGCCGCTTGCGCGAAGTGCGCCGCAGTTTGGATACCAAAATCGAAGGCTTAGGGCGCTGGGTAAAGTTTTTTGGCACCTTCCTAGCACCGATATTTGTCGTGCTGTTTGCCATTGGTTTTTATCGTCGCAGATCGGCTTTACGCCGATCGGTTGCGAACGCGGCCTAAGGAGAAATTATGAAAAGTTCAACCTTGACTAAAATGACGCTGATCGCGGGCGGCTTGCTGCTTGCGGTGGTATTGATGAAAAATAACGGCAAATCGAGCGAGGTGGCGCTGAGCAGTGATGCGCCAGTCGCACCTGGTTTGAGCAGCGAACTCAATAGCGTCAGCGGCATCAAATTGACCGGTGCCAGCAACACCCCAATTATTACGCTTAAGCGCACGGATAAAGGCTGGGTTGCCTCTAGCATTAATGGCTATGGCGCCGATGTCACCAAAATTCGTGACTATCTAATCAAACTGTCCGAAGCAAAAATACGCGAGGCGAAAACCGCCAACCCAGCAAGTTACGCCAAGCTTGGCGTCGAAGACTTAACTGCCGTCGATGCCAAAGGCATCATGTTGGAATTGGAGGGCACCAAAACCCCGGTTAAACTGATTTTGGGCTCGATTGCGGGCACCGGCGGGCAAGGCGTTTACTTGCGCAAACCCGACGAAAAGCAAAGCTATTTGGCATCAGGCCAAATCCGCCCCGAAGCCAGCGTGAATTCGTGGATTCAAGCTGAGATCACCAATATTCCAGTGAATCGAGTACAAGAAGTGACGATCACGCCACCCTCGGGCGACAAACTGGTGGTGCGTAAAGTCAAGGCAGAAGACCCGGACTGGGCCGTGTTAAATATTCCGAAAGGCAAAGAATTATCTTCGCCCTCCATTGGCAATCAGCTGGCCGGAACGCTGGACGCGCTGCGTTTGGAAAGCGTGCTGCCCGCAGCGCAAGCTGAACCGGTTTTGGCGCAAACCTATCTGGCTCGCTTTGTCACTTTCGAAGGCTTGGTGGTGAACGTGACCGCGTGGGAAAAAGACAGCAAAGGCTACGCGCGCTTTAATGCCAGCCTGGACACCGGTTTATCTGAAGCTCATTTGATGACCGAACAGGGCAAAGCCGAAGCTGCGGCGAATGCGGCGGCGGCGGCGGCCACACCTGCGGCACCGGGCCTGCCAGCCGTGTTGACGCCAGCGCCGGCGGGGAAATTTGATGCGGCGAAATTTCGTACTGAAAAGTTGGCGGAACTGACCAAACAGGTCGATGAAATTAATCAGCGTACTACCGGTTGGACTTACGTATTGGTGCAATACAAATTCGCGGGCATCAAAAAGACCATGGCCGATATGTTGAAAGTTGAAGGCGCTAACGCGGCAGCGGGCACGGAAGCAAATCCCATCACTTTCCCAATTCACCAATAGCAACGGGCTAAAAACTGCGTGACGAGCGAGCATAATCGAGCGCA
>JAYTAO010000162.1:0-4629 GCA_043737435.1 Rhodanobacteraceae bacterium
AGGCTGTGCAGTAGCGGTGGCGCGCTCAAAATGTGGCTACCGTTGCCAACGCCATGATTTGCCAGCATTTGCAGTAGCCGTCCGTAATCACGCAAATTAGATTGTGCGGAACCTGCGATGCAGCCCCAACTTGCGCTCCGCTCCCGTCCAGGCTAAAGCCATCGGCGCGTGCGCTATTTACGGCTGGACGGACTGTATCGAACGCTGGGATATAAGACTAGGGCACCGGCTCAAAGCGATTCGCTGCTCGATTTTTACGAACCTTTGTCGGATCCCAAATTTGCCCGTTCATCGCAACATAAACTCCGGGCTTTTTGCACTGCACCGCAGCCACTGCCACGCCAATATTAAATACCGCGTCCGAGCCTTGGAAACGCGCCGGATTTAATGCGCCAGTAATCACGATTGTTTTGCCAGGAATATCCATCAACCGCTTTGCCGTCTCGACCATGGTATCGGTGCCATGCGTCACCAGGACATGGCTAGCGCTTTGCGCAGCGATCGTGGCGCGGATTAAATCCCGATCCGCATCGGTAATGTGCAGGCTATCTTTGCGCATCAACGCGATTACTTCAAAACTAAAACCCGCGCCGATCGCTTCTAAAATCTTGCCAATTTGGGGCTCGCCGATCTGAAAGTTGGACAGATCATCGAAATAAATTTTATCAATCGTGCCACCCGTGGTGACGATCACCAAATGCTGCATCGCGATTGAGTTTTGCATGGGAGCTCCGAAGCGAGGGGCGATCGCCAAAGTATGCATCAACTACGTTGTTCTAAGATCAAGATTAACGCCACCACCACCCGATTTGGGTTCGCCGTTTCGCGATGCAACGACGAAAGAAACGTTCGCATCGTTTTTAATCGACGGCCGGAATTTACGCGATGATCGTTTACGGGCTAGTGCGGTATTTTTATGGGAAATCATGGGATTACGCTTTGCCTCTAAGATCACCAAAATTTTTGCCGCCACGACTTGGTTGGGAATCAAAAAAACCAAGCATTCGGTCAACAAGTCTCTAGGGCCGCATGAAATTTGGCGCAAAGAGATTCTTCTTCAAAGTTTAGGCAGCAAAGCAAACCGCACGCTAGCAATGCTCACCCTGAGAAAAATCTATGCAATTGGCGCGCGTCTTGACGAATTGCGTTCGTTATACTCAGCTGACTAATGCAATAAATTGAGCATATGAAAAAATCTGGACTGTACCTTTTGGCGCTAGTTATCGCCGCGATTGGCTTGAGCGGCATGTTTTACAAATGGCGCGTGTTGAAATTTCCGCTTGTTCCGAACCAGCAAGTGCAAGTATGGACGGTGGAGGCGCGCGTTGAAGTACAGAGCGACGGCGGCCCGAATACCATTACTTTGCATGTGCCCAGTATGGCTAAAGGCGAAACACCGGGCTTCGCGATTGTTGGCGAAAACCTGATTTCGCGGGAATATTCGCACGACTATGGCGTTGATGCTGGCCGCGTGTCGGAATGGACGACCAGCACCAGTGTCAAGCGTAGGCAAGCGTTGTACTACCGTGCTGACGTGATTCGCGACAACCAAAACATTCCGCCGGATAAATCTAAAGCGAAAATGGCGGTTGCACCCGTGCTAGATGAGACTTCTCGCGCGGCGTTAGAGACAATTTTTGAGCGGGTACAGAAAGGTTCAGCCGACACCATCGGCTTCGCGCGCGATTTTGTCCGCCGTTTTGCCGGTGAGGACTTGGGTGATGAAGCGCAAATTTTGATGCTTGAGCGCAACACTCCGGTAGAGCGCGCGCGCTTTTTTGCCTCCGCACTGAGTCTGCGCAAGATCAGCGCACGGGTTGCACAGGGTTTTCCGCTCGGGGACGAAGAACCAAGCAAAACTTTGACGCCGTTTTTGCAGGTGCACGACGGCACAGAATGGATCACGATCAATCTAGAAAATGGCGACCGCGGTTTCCCGGAAGATTTTTTTCTGTGGAGCAAATCGGATAAGCCAATCTTGAATGTATCCGCCGATTCCGATGCCAACGTTGAGTTTGCCGCACTGCCGGATTTGTCCGACGCGCTAACCGTTGCCCAGCGCCGCACTGATGTGCGCGACGGACGGCTGCTGAATTACTCATTATTGTCCTTGCCCGCCAGTGTGCAGGCGAACTATAGATTGCTACTGATGGTGCCAGTTGGCGCCTTTATAATGTTGCTGCTGCGCAACGTGATCGGCATTAAAACCTTCGGCACATTTATGCCGGTGTTAATTGCGCTGGCCTTTGATAAAACTAAACTGCTTAGTGGCGTGATTTTATTTATCACTATTGTGGGCTTAGGCTTGCTGGTGCGGTTTTTCATGGAAAAAATTCGCCTGCTGCTGGTGCCGCGATTGACTGCAGTGCTAATTTTGGTGGTCATGTTGATGGCATTCGTATCAATTTTAAGCAACCGCCTGGGCTATGACGTGGGCATGAGCGTAGCTTTATTCCCGATCGTTATTATGGCGATGACGATTGAGCGCATGTGTGTGGCCTGGGATGAACGCGGCCCAGGCTTCGCGCTGCAACAAGGCTTCGGCTCGCTGGCAACGGCCTGTCTAGCCTATTTGGTGATGAGCTGGGAGCCGCTCAAGCATTTATTTTTCGTCTTCCCCGAATTATTGCTGGTGCTGTTTGCGCTTACCTTGTTGGTCGGTCGCTATTCTGGCTATCGCTTGACCGAACTTCGACGCTTTAAGAGTTTGGCGAAGTCACCATGATTGCAGGCCTAATCCGCACCGCTAAACGCCTTAAAGAAGTCGGCCTGGTTGGCTTAAACCAGCGCAATGCCGACTATATTTTGATGTACAACGAGCGCAAATATTACCCGCGTGTAGATGACAAACTAATCACCAAGCAGATGGCGATGGCGAAAGGTTTACCAGTACCTGAGCTATACGCGCTGGTACGGGAGGAACACGAAATTGAGGAAGTACACGCCAAAATTAAGGACAAAGAGCAGTTTGTAGTCAAGCCCGCGCATGGTTCGGGCGGCGATGGCATTCTGGTAATTACCGGGCGACGCGGCGAGCGATATCGTAAAAGTTCGGGCTCCTACATAGAGCGGGATGACTTCAATCACCATATTTCGAATGCATTGAGCGGCCTGTATTCGCTGGGCGGCCAACCCGATCACGTCTTAGTCGAGTATTGCGTGCAGTTCGATCCAATTTTCGATCATGTCAGCTACAAGGGCGTGCCGGACATCCGCATAATCGTGTTCAAGGGCTATCCGGTGATGGGCATGATTCGCCTGCCGACGCGCCAATCCGACGGCAAAGCAAATTTGCACCAAGGCGCGATTGGAGTCGGCATTGACCTGCCCACCGGCACCACCAAACGCGGTGTATGGTCCGGCCAACCGATTACTGAACATCCCGACACTGATCAGAGCATCATTAATTTGCAAATCCCCCGCTGGCATGAGCTCATGATGATTGCCGCCGAATCGTCGGAACTTAGCGGCTTAGGCTACGTCGGGGTCGATATCGTGCTTGACCGCGATTTAGGACCGATGATTTTGGAGCTCAACGCGCGTCCCGGCTTGGCGATCCAAATGGCGAACGGCAACGGCTTAGGACATCGTTTAAAAAAAATCGAATCATTGACCGAGCTTTCCAAGGACGCAGCCGAGCGTGTGGCATTTTCGATGGCCAACTTTCCGACCACGTAATCAATTTTTTGCCGCTTTGTTTTGCCCAGCCTAAATTAAGATTTGCCTGGGCTTGCTTTTTATGGCTTACAAGCGGAGACGCCAACGCCCTGAAATTTAAAGCCTTTTTATCAAAAGCAGAAATAGCGAGCTAAAAAGAGTGTTGAGCAAGCGTGCCGACTAGGTAACCATAGGAACCGTCGCAAGGCAAAATTTCATTACTTGTTCAGACTGAGCTGTCAATGCTGGAGGCGCAGTTTGCAGCTGCGTTTAGCACTCCCCAACCAAGTGTTTTGCCACGGCGAAGCAATTAATAAAAAAACCTATGCGGCTATGCACCGCAAGCGAGAATGTTATGAAAAATTTAGTCTTGAGCGCAGCTCTGGCTTTTGCTTGTTCGGCACAAGCAAAAGAGTGGAAGGGCATTGGCGAATTCGGTTTGGCGATAACCAGCGGCAATACCGACACACAAAACATCAACGGCAAATTAGATATGAGCAAGGAAACAGACGCGTGGAAGCACGAATTTGATTTGTCGGTGCTACAAGCAAAAGGCCCTACCACCCGCGATAGATTCGTTCCAGTCAGCCCGGGCAGTCCGCTTCTACAGTTAAATCGGCAGGCCGGCAATTTTAAAGTCGCGCAGCGTTACGAAGCGTCCTGGACTTCCGGTTACAAGCTTTCTGAAACATCTTACATATTCGGCAACCTGCGCTATGAAAACGATGAGTTTGGTGCTTATGAAAACCAAACAGTGGCCGGCCTGGGCTATGGCTTTTATGTAATTAAAGCAGAAGCCACTAAATTACGTTTTGAAATTGGGGCTGGCTATCGCCGCGCACAAAAACAAGATGAATATGAGCAGCTAGCCACCATCGGGGCGACGCCGCCGTTTCCGTACGTGCGAAATCAATTTGATAAACAAGGCGACGGCATTGTGCGTGGCAGAATGAAATTCAAGCACGAGTTGAC
>JAYTAO010000163.1:0-4617 GCA_043737435.1 Rhodanobacteraceae bacterium
GCGCTTAGAAGTTGAGGAATTGCTGGCGGCGGTTGACCAAACTGGGTTGCCGCTGGCATTAGCTCCTGGTGCGCTGCTGAGATCCACGGAGCTCAAAGCTGTGGGCGCCAAGCATACGGAGTCTATGTTTGATCGCGCCGGTAGCCAGGTCGGGCCATTTCGATTGGTGCGCTTGCTTGGGCAAGGCGGTATGGGTGCAGTTTGGTTAGGCGTGCGCATTAGCGGTTTTGCCCAGGAAGTCGCAATTAAGTGGGCGCATGCCGAGGGCTTATCGGCGGCTAATGCGGCGCGTTTTGCACGCGAGCGCGAGGTGCTAGCTGCGTTATCACACCCAGGGATTGCACGCATCGTCGATGGCGGCAATGAGGGTGGCGCGCTTTGGTTTGCGATGGAGTATGTCCAAGGGCATGCGCTGGACGACTATATCGCTACGCATCAGCCCAATCTGGAAGCGCGCTTGCGCCTGATCATCGCGCTTTGTGTTGCGGTGCAGTACGCGCATCAACATTTGGTGGTTCATCGTGATTTAAAACCCAGCAACATCATGGTGCAGGCAGATGGCGCGCCTAAACTGCTGGACTTTGGTGTTGCCAAGCAGCTAGATAGCGCCATTGAGTTGACGCAAAGTCGGGCGCCGATGACTTTTAGTTACGCAGCACCCGAACAAATACGGGGCGATGCGATAACCACCTCGGTCGATGTCTATGCCTTAGGCGTAATTCTTTTCGAGCTATTGACCGGTGAGCGCCCGCATAAACCTAAAGGCGATGGCTCCTTAAGCTTGCTGCAAGCAATCACCGATACCGATGCTACAGCGCCCAGTTCGGTGCTCAGCGCACGTACCCATACGTTCAGCGCAAGCAAAGGCAGCGCGATTAGGTCCAGTCAACTTAAAGGTGATCTAGATACGATCGTGCTTAAGTCGTTGAGCCGTGACCCGGCTCGGCGCTATGGCTCGGCGCAGGCTTTAAGTGAAGATCTAAACGCCTACTTGCAGCAACTGCCGATTCGGGCTAGGCCAGAATCAGCGAGGTATCGCTTATTGAAATTTGTTCGGCGTCATCAAATTGCCGTCGCGCTTGGTGCACTGGCGATCACGGCAATGCTCGGGTTATCGGTTTATTCATTACACCAAGCCCAGCGCGCCAGCGCCAGCGCCGCCGACAGTGCGCACCAAGCGGATTTGATGCGTATAGAAGCCGATCAAGCCAATGCCGTAGTTGGGCATATGACGGCGGTACTGGCACGGGCACAGGCGGCGGGTGAAAGCGTGTCAACTACTGAGCTGATGGCTTGGGCTGCGGATACCGAACTTTCCGGCCGTTACGCTGATCCGGCGAAGAATCGCGCGCTGAAGCTTGCGGTGTCGGATATTTTGATGACAGGCAACGATTTTGAGCGTGCCTTGAGCGTGCTAGATACACTGCTGCCGCAGTTGGTGGATGCCCAACCACGGGAGCGCTTACAAGCGTATGCGAATCGCACCCGCGCGCTGTATCGCTTAGGACGCTTGCCAGAGGCGCAGGAAAGTTTGGCTATCGCTAGGCTCTCGCTGCCTGCGGAGCCGACCTTGCTTTCGGCGCAACTGAAAATTTATGAAGGCGAGATTGCCCGCACTTTGGGCCATCGTGAGCAGGCCATTGCGGCAGCCGTGCAAGCCACCGAACTGATTGAGCGCGCTAGTGATGCCAGCCCCTCGGTGCATGGCATGGTGATTTCTAGTGCGGCGGTAGGGCTATTGCAGCTGGGGGAGTTAGATTTAGCGCAAGCCGATGCCGAGCGCGCTCTGCAGGTATGGCGCGAAGCTCAAGTGCAGCATGCCGCGTCCTTACAAACCGCAGAAACAACGATTGCGAATGCGCAGTTTTTGCGTGGCCATGTGCTGGAGGCCATCAAAATGTTCGATGCGATTCAAGCGAAAGCTAATCCCAGCGAAAGTGCACCGCCGCGTGCTGCACGTCGCACTGGGTACGCGAAAGCATTAGCGTTGTTGCAGCAATTTGATGCTGCCAACAGCATGGTTGAAACCGCGCGTGGCGAGATGTGCACTGCGACCGGCGATACCAGCTTAGACTGTATTAGCATGACCATTGCGGCGGCGGATGTGGCGCAGCTGAGTACAAAACTGGAGTTGGGCGAGGCGCTAATTGAACGCGCCGAAGCGTTGCTTGGCACCCGTGATATCGCGCCAATTAAAGCCAGCATCGCGCGATTTCGGCTGCGTTCGGCAGTGCTTGCGAATCCATCAGAAACCAATGTCGATGCGCTGATCGCAGCGATCGCGCCGTCCAATCTCAGCGCTATGGTGCAGCGCAATGTGGTGCGCACGCTGTTGGTGTTGGCTCAGCAGCTTTCCGATCAGAACGCCCTCCTGGCAGGGCGTATTGCCGCAAAAGCGATTGCGCAGGCGCAATCGATATCGGTTGAAAGCGGTGGCATGGATGGCGCGTTGATTGCGCTTTGGCAAGCCCGGCTTGCAAATCAAGCGCCTGCGGCTAATTCCATCAACGAGCTAGCACTAGCTTTAGGGGATGCGCATCCGTGGGTGCGAGTTTGGCGGACTAATCCTAAAAAATGATTTTGCCAATGTTTCACGCAACCCCATCGAAGCAGCAATATTTTCGCGGCATGCATTGGTCAGCAGTTGCTTAGCAATCCCGGCGCACCCAAAGCCCCACGCCCAACATGCCAAAGATCAACAATAAACTAGCCACAGGCGTTAGGTTTGGCACCGCAACGACCGGTTCTGCGAAAAACCGATTGAGATCGACGCCAAAACACGTCATTTTCATGGCCGTTGGTATCATTTGGTACCAAATTAGAAGCGTCGCTGGTAAAAACCACCCAGCGGCCATTCTTGGAAATACGGGGATAGCGCGAGCGCGTTGGGGGTGGGGGAAAGAAATTGAAGGGCTGGACATTTCCAGGAATTCCTAATGCGTTCACTTCGACGCGTACCGTGCTTTTGAGCCGCCGATCACGTACATAAACCCCCTATTGCGCTGAAGGTGAAGGGTCGACCGGGCCTAAATTGCGCCCGCGATTTTCAAATACGACGCGCGAACCATCGCCTGAAACATCCAAGCGCCATGAATTCGCATTCGCTGATTGCCCGCTGTCATTGACCGAGATGCACTCGCGTTGCCAGGTGCGGGTGTCAATGCCGTAAATGCTGTAGTCATTGCAGCCGCCCGCAGCTACGAAGTAAGAATCCGCGTTAAAAACTACATAACTACCGTCGTCTGACACGCGTGGCATAATCGCAAAATGCATATTTTGACCGTCATCCGCACGTACCTGCGGAGTAACGCCAAGTTGGGTATCGCGGATAAATATTTGGCCGGTCACCAAGCCGTCATTACCTATGGGATCGAGATCGAATTGCATGCCCCCCACGACACGATTCTGCCGTCAGCGGATGCAGAAATGCTGGGTAAATTTGCAAAATTTGGCGCACTTCCAGCGACTTGACTTACTAAACCATCCGTACGTAACGTGTGCACTATGGGCGCGGTGGCTAACGTCGCGCTGACCTCGGCCAATTGATAACCGCTACTGACTACGGGAAGGGGCTCTAGAGTTTGAAGATAGATGCGATCTAAGCGACTGTTTACAGCGAAATCAGCAAACTGCATTGCTGGACCGCCCATAATCCCTCGAGCAGCTAGATACTGAAAACTTCCAATAATCGTAGCTAGAATTTTTGGTCCAGATGCACCGATCCCCGGCCCTAAATTACCTTCGTTCGTAGCAAACAATACACGCGTAGGTGGTTCATCCATGACTGCATAAATGTTTGGAAATCCCGATTCAAGTGGTAATCCGTCAGTTCTCCTAACCAGCTGTACTATGCTGTTTCTACTCATCGTTTTCACATAAAAATTTCCACGTTCGCCAGGAACCAGCGTTGGGTCAGATGAGACAAACAATACGCTGTTCCCATCATTAGAAATCGCGCTTGCACGCGGCTCATCAGTGAGAGGGCCTTGCATTCCTAAGCTGTTGGTGGATACCAGATCAATGGCAAAACATAGCGGGCTAGCTACCACCAATAATACGACGCGCAGCAGTGCTTTCAGTTCTTTTGCTGGGTTAAGGGCAGACATTGACAGTCACATCGTTATTAACGGTGTAGCCATCAGGCGATAAAATCTGCACCCGTGACACCAGCGAATTGCCGACGTTGCACGTTCCATAATCCAGCGAAACCGCCTCGTTCCCTGCAGCACCGGGCGCTAGATTGAGCGTGCACGTCCAGATCGTCACGTTGTGCGGCAGCGTGCCATCTTTGTTTGGCGTACAAACCGCCGCACCTGGATTCAACGCCACGTTATGCGCGCCGCCATTTTCATGGTAGACCTTAAAGTTAATAACGCTGGTGACGCCGTCACAGTCGCTGTCGGCGCGGTCCGCGTTTAAACCCAAAGCCAGTTCCCAATTCGCCGGTCAATCATCGCCATCCGTGGTTTGAATGTAGCCATTGACATTCACGGCGTCTTTTTCATAAACATAGCTCAGCACCGTTTCCGACGTACTCACAGTGCCCTAACCGGCATAATCAGGGCGGTTTACTTCGTTTGCGGTTACTAAAGCGAAGCTATCGGCTGTGGCGCTGTA
>JAYTAO010000164.1:0-4616 GCA_043737435.1 Rhodanobacteraceae bacterium
TATAACCGCGATCACCTTAAAACTTGGCCATTCGATTTGCCGGTGCAAATTACTAGCGACGATGGCAGCGCAGCGTTCCCAGCCCTGCATGACACCGGCGTTGACGCCAGCTTGCGCGCCTACGCAACAACTGAGGAAGCCGGCGCGCACCACAGCGATGGCGCATTGCGCCTATTACGTCTGCACTTACCCGATGAGCTGCGCTATTGGCGTAAAAATGCCAGCTTGAGCAGCACCGCAATGCTGGCATACGCAGCGGTAGATGCCGCAGAAAATTTACGCGTGGAATTGGTGGAAGCATGCCTGATTTCCGGCAATAGCGAGCTTGCCGCAACAACGCGCACTTTGGCGGACTTTCACCATTTGAGCGAACACGCACGCACCCATCTTGGGCCGGACAGCGGCAAAACCGCAGCGTTGCTCGATGAAATTCTTTGCACGCATAGCGCGATTCGACGCAAATTAACCCCGCCGGTGATTGGCCTAGCCAAGGCGAATCTAGACGATATCCGCGCGCAATTAGCGGGGCTGATCTATCCGAAATTTGTTTTGGAAATCCCGATGAGCCGACTGGCACATTACCCGCGCTATCTAAAAGCCATCGCGATTCGGCAGGAGCGCCTTTTCAATGAACCCATCAAAGATCAGGCAAAAATGTTGGATTTATTGCCGTTCATGGCGCTTATCGAAAGCGATCGTCACGCACTGAAAAACCAGCCGCTGCGCTGGCTGCTCGAGGAATTTCGCGTCTCCATTTTTGCGCCTGAGTTAAAAACGGCGGAAGCGGTGAGTGTGAAGCGATTGCGCGCGTTGAGTGGTGGCTGATATTTCTGCCAAGGCGAAGTTCGAGGTGTAATTAGCAGCGCTTGCATTTCCCCGGATCCATACCCAACTTATAAACTTGTCACTCACTTTTTCGGCTATCTATGAACTCGCTAATTGCTTCCGTTGTCCTCGCCGCATCGCTCACAACCCCCACCACCCCGCCGCCGGACTATGCGGCATGGCAAAAACAGCGCATAGAAAACTTGACCGCTGAGAAAGGTTGGCTGACTTTGATTGGTCTGCATTGGTTGGAGGTTGGCAAATTTACGCTCGGGAGTGGTTCTGATCAGCAAATCCGCTTAAGCGCGGGCCCAGAAAAGCTGGGCACTATTGAGCGTAAAGCCTCGGGCAAGCTTATTTTTAGCGCGAATGCGCCGGTGCTGATTGATGGCGTTGCTGCGAACTCAGACATTGTTTTGAGCACCGACAAAGACGGAGCGAAACCCACTGAAGTCAGCATTGGCACCTTGAGTTTTTTAGCGATTGATCGCGGCGGCAAAATCGGCTTGCGCGTGAAAGACAGCGAGTCGAAAACACGCACGGCATTTTTGGGCTTGGACTATTTTGCCTACCAACCCGCGCTAAGAATCGTTGCCAGCTACGAGGCTTACCCGAAAGTCCGCATGTTGGAAGTCGCCACCATTATCGGCACGGTTGAGCCCACCCCGAACCCCGGCCGCGCCAAGTTTTCGGTCGCGGGTAAGGAGTACAGTTTTGAGCTTCTGGAAGGCTCGGACGAGGCGCATTATTTCACCGTCTTTGGCGACCAGACCAATGGTAAGGAAACTTATGGTATGGCGCGCTTTTTAGCGGGTGCCGTGGATGCGAAAAACAAAACCGTCACGCTAGATTTCAACACCGCCTATAACCCACCATGCGCTTTCACCGAATACGCGACTTGCCCGATGCCGCCTGCAGGCAATCGCATTGCCGCAAAAGTACGAGCAGGTGAGAAAGGCTATCGGGGTGGACACAAGCAATAACTTACCCGGTGCTAGGACAGCGACGCAGTTCACTGAGCTTAGCTCCAGCAAAACGAAAAAATCAAAAATCCTTGCGGCGGAAACTTTTGCGCCAAAGTGTGCGCTAAGGAATATTCGATCATTTTTTCTGAGGCCTATTAATGCCAGCCCCTAGCCGAAGTTTTTATTTAGTAAGCAGTTTTAGCCTGATTGCATGTTTCAGTTTTAACGCGGCGTTTGCCGCGCTGCCGCCGGAAATTGACGGCGTTGCCCTACCTAGCTTAGCGCCTATGCTCGAACGCACGCAGCCCGCGGTGGTCAATGTCAGCTCGCGCACGCACGTGCAGGTGCAAAATTCATTTTACGGGGATCCATTTTTCGACCGCTTCTTCGGCGGCGGGATGGGCGGTCAACCGCAGGAGCGGGTCGAAAGTTCACTCGGTTCAGGCGTGATCGTGGATGCCGTTAAAGGCTTGGTGCTAACGAATAATCACGTCATTCAAAACGCCGATGAAGTATCGGTAACACTCACCGATGGCCGAGTGATGACGGCCGAGCTGGTGGGCACCGACCCTGATACCGATGTCGCGCTGATCAAAATCAAACCCGAACGCTTAGTCGCGCTAACGCTCGCTAACTCCGACGCGCTACGCGTTGGTGATTTCGTGGTCGCCGTGGGCAACCCGTTTGGCATCGGGCAATCCGCCACTAGTGGCATAGTCAGCGCCCTGGGGCGCTCTGGGCTGCGCGGCTTGGGCTATCAGAACTTTATTCAAACCGATGCCTCGATCAACCCAGGCAATTCCGGCGGCGCACTGGTGAACCTGCGCGGCGAGTTGGTTGGCATCAACACCGCCATTTTTTCGCCCTCCGGCGGCAACGTCGGCATTGGCTTTGCCATTCCTGCAAATTTGGCGCGCAATGTGATGAATCAGCTGCAAGCCTTTGGCGAAGTGCAGCGCGGCAGTCTAGGCGTGCAAACGCAGGATTTAACCGAAGCGCTGGCCAAGGCACTTAAACTGAGCGCCACGCCGGGTGATGCGAACGGTGGCGGCGCGGTGGTGACGCAAGTAGTCCCCGACATGCCAGCGGCGAAAGCCGGGGTTCGCCGAGGCGATGTGATCACCGCAATCGCCGGTAAACGTGTGCTAGATGCGCAATCGCTATCCAACGCCGAAGGCTTGCTGCCACTTGCCAGCGCGCAAACGCTGAGCGTTATGCGTGACGGCAAACCGCTACAGCTCAAATTCACGCTGATGGCGATTAATACGCAATCAGTGGACGGCGCAAAGATCGACGCACGCTTGGCTGGCAGTAAACTGGCCGATTTAAGCTCAAGCGCCCGTTCACGCGCGGGCGGCGCCGGTGGCGTGCTGATTAGCGAGGTCTTACCCGGAACGTTAGCGGCGCAATACGGCCTGCAAAAAAGCGATTTAATCGCCGGTGTCAGCCGCTATCAGATTAATAATTTGGCGGAGCTAACCCAGGTACTTAAGTCCAGCACCGGCCGGATTACGCTGACGATTTATCGGAATCGACGGTCTTATGTTTTGACTTTGTGAGATTTACGAACGCCAAAATACCACCGGTTCTGAATTTGGCTCTGACTTTGCGACTGCAGCTAGCCATGACGGGTCAACGGCGAGCGGTGAATTTAGTGCTGTAGTCGCTTCGTCAAATCCGCGAAAACTTGAGTTGAGTTCGATGAATTCTCCGAAATCGAAATCAAGCGCTACAATAATTTCGGCGCTGATTATGCAGTCAATCCGCGACGCTGACGCAGCGTAGATCTCGTCCCACCGAATGCCGTACTGGGTCGTTGGCCCCGTACGGACCCAAATGCCGTGTGTATCGGTAGAAATTACAGGATCGTGTTGCATAAAAGATTTTCGCTGCCTAATTTTATGAGTGAAAAATTTAGGCAGAATCTTATCGATAACCAACGAGTCAACTTCCGGTTTTTAACTCACAAACTCCGTCAAAGATGACCGTGGCAATGCGTGCACAAGCGGCTTTAACCGTGCCCCATTCATGCCAGCGTGCGCTTAAGTTTTTGTATTCTGATAGCTCGGTTTCCTCCAAGTCATAAGGCATTGCGTTCGCAAGCTGAACTTGCAGCTGTTGCAGCGGCGATTCACCTTTGCTTTGCGCATAGAGAGCATCAAAAGACTGAAGCGCCGAAGCTATACCGTCATCGCCTAGGTGATCCGCAAGCGCAACGAAGTTTAAATAGTCCCGTGTGCTGTTGCGTTTTAAAATCAACACGCCTTGATGCGCAAAATTTCGGCCGCAGTTGGCAGCGTCAGCTGTTGGCCGTGGTAAACCAAGCGCATTGTTTCCAACGGTTGTGCACGAATTAATTGGCGGATGCCGGTTTCTATGCCATCAAGACTTCCCAGTATCAATACCGGGCGTTTGACCCGCGCGGTTTTCCAACCTGCTACAGATTCCAGTTGTGCCAAGATTGTATCAAAGTGTCCGCGCAAGTTTTCGAGCACATGATCGGCATCACGCGAGAACCGATGCTGAGCATGAATTGCAGACGCTGTGCCACCCACCAAAACAGCACCAGGCAAAATTCGCTGCAGTCGTGCTGCCGATGACAGAACCAGCTCCCAATCAGGTAACGGTACGATGTGCATCGACATAATTCATCCAAAAATGATGGCGTTGCGCAAATGGGTCGCTAATATAAATACGGCAAATGTTGGTAACTTTCTGCGCTATCTCAGCATCTTGCAGGACGGCAAGGCGCAAATCAGCCCAGTCTTGCCATTGCCCCCGCGCAATCACGTCGTCAATTGCGGCAAGAGTAAAGCGCTGATGATT
>JAYTAO010000165.1:0-4615 GCA_043737435.1 Rhodanobacteraceae bacterium
TTGGCACACGCGATGGGGCAGGAAGACGCCGATCCGGGCGCGGATGAATTCTGCATTCGCCTGTTGGAAAACTACGGCGTCGGGGCCGATGAATTGCGCCCGCGCACCTGGTTACTGGACCCGGAAATGATTAACAACCCAGACTTCACAGGCTTGGGCGAGGAAGCGTCAACCTTTAGTTTTGATCGCAGCTTTGCCTTAGGCCGCGATGATGTGCCATTACTCAAGATTGATCACCCGCTGATTCAGACCGGTTTAGAGATTCTGCTGGGTTCCGAAGAGGGCAATGTTGCCTGTATCGTAGATCCTGAGCTGCCGCAGCAAATTGCGCTGCTGGAATGCATTTTCGTACTTGAGTGTGTGGCGGATCGCAAACTGGACGCGGATCGGTATTTGCCGCCGCAACCGATGCGCGTGGTGATCGATACCAAGCTTACCCCGCGCGATTGGCGGCCCAGTGATCGCGCCATCAAGCGCGCGGACGAGCAACAGGTTAATTTGCAACCGCTACGGCGTGTATTAAATACTTTAATTCCCGAAATGGTAAAGGGCGCGCGCAATATCGCCGAGCCGATCGCGCTGAAGTTGGCAAGCGCCGCCACCGGCTTTGCCGAAGAAGAAATCAACGCCGAATTGACTCGGCTCAGGGCGCTCAAAAGGCTCAATGCCAGCGTTCGCGAAAGCGAAATTAGCACCTTAGAAGCCCGGCTTGCCGGCCTGCAAGCCGCCTTGCCGACCGCGCGGTTGCGCTTAGACGCGGTGCGCTTGGCGGTCAACCCTGCCTTTTTTAAGTTGCGATAAATGCCTGAATCCATGGAACAACGTTTAGAAACTGAACTGCACGACACCATTCCGCTGGTGCGAGCACTGGGCATGAAGGTGGCGCGCAGCTTAAACGGCGAGGTGATCTTCAATGCCGCGTTAGCCCCCAATATCAATGATAAAGGCTGCGCTTTTGGCGGCAGCTTGGCGAGTTTGCTAACGCTGTCGTGTTGGAGCGTGCTGCGCGTGCATACTTGGGCACAGCAAATGCCCAGCGATATCTTTGTCCATACTAGCCGCATCGTTTATATCGCACCGATCTGGGCGGATTTCACCGTACACGCGGGTTTGAGCCCAGAAGCGCTGGGCGAATTTATGGAAACTCTAACGGCCAAAGGCAAAGCTGCAGCCGTTATCCGCGCTGAAGCGCGCGCTGTAGACGGTGTTGCGGCGACTATGGAAGCGCGCTTTGTTGCCAAACGGCCGGATCAGTAAACACGGCGCATGCAAACTAAACTCAACTGATCAACAAATTTAAAGGGTAGAAATTATGGCTTGGCTTAAAACCTTCCACATCGTTTTCATGGTGACTTGGTTTGCGGTGCTTTTTATGTTGCCGCGCCTGATGGTGTATCACCTTGAAATTAAAGATTCAGAAACGCGCGCTAAATTCACCGAATGGGAGCGCCGCACCTATCTGCTTGGGCATGTGGCGTTTGGGTTGATGCTTTTATTTGGCATGGCGGTTTTGATAGGCAACGTACAGCTTTCACCGCTGTATATGAAACAAGGCTGGCTGCATGCCAAGCTTTTGTTGGTCGCGATGCTGTTCGGTTACTTTATTTATTGCGGAGTTTTGTCGAAAAAAATTGCAGCGGGCACAAACACCAAAACCAGCAAATGGATGCGCCTATTTAATGAAATTCCGGCGGCTTTTTTAATCGCAATCATCGCTTTGGTGGTTGTCAAACCTTTTTGAGTGCCAATGCCTTGACGACAAATCTTAGCCCTCCGCCTAAGGCAGTTCTGGATGAATTCCGCACGCTGCTGCATGCCGCACGCGCAAGCGGTGATAGCGAACCGACCGCGATGACGTTAGCAACTACGGGTAATGATGGCGGCATATCTGCCCGCACAGTGTTGCTAAAAGACGTTGATGCGCGTGGCTTTGTTTTCTACACCAACTTGACCAGCAACAAAGGCCAGGATTTGCAAGAGAATCCTCGGGCAGCGCTGTTGTTTTTATGGAAATCGCTGCGTTTAGTCTGGCTGGAAGGCGACACGGCAAAACAAGTACAGGCAAAAATTGAAGGCAGCGTTGAAAGCGTCAGTGGCAATGAAGCCGATGACTATTTCGCTAGCCGCCCACGCGAAAGTCAGATCGGCGCTTGGGCCTCGAAGCAGTCGGAAACGTTGGAGTCACGCGAAGTTTTGACGCAGCGCATTGCTGAATTCAACGCAAAATTCGAAGGTGTGGCGGTACCGCGGCCGCCGCATTGGTCCGGCTTTCGGGTTTTGCCCACGATGATCGAATTCTGGTTTGGCGCGCCGCATCGATTGCATGACCGGGTACGGCACGAACTCGTTGATGATGCTTGGCAAACTCGAACGCTTTTTCCATAACGCCCATAACGAATCTGGCACTAGCGCTGTTGACCGACGCGCACGCTGGCAAGCCCGGTGCCGTCCTTGACCAAGTCCCGTAGCGCTGGCTCAAATTTGGCTGCGTCCAGTAGGAAGCCATCATGGCCGGAGTGGGAGCTAATCGAAAGATGTGCAGCGTTCGGCAGTAGCGCCGCCAAACGCGCCTGTTCGTTGGGCGGGTAGAGCCAATCGGAATCGACCGCAACGATAAGCGCCGGGATATTGAGCTTACCCAAAGCAAAGCGAGGCTCTCCCCGGCTACCGCAGGCGTCGAAATTATTCATCGCGCGATTGAGTCGCAAATAGCTGTTCGCATCGAAACGCTCGATCAGCTTTTTGCCCTGATGTGCTAGGTAGCGATTGACTTGAAACTCGCCACCGTGATCACGTTGGCGATCAAAGCGCGCATCCAGCTCGCTGCTGCAGCGATAGCTCAAGTGCCCGATTTGACGCGCCAGCGCTAAACCTTCAGTTGGTGCTTCATCTTGCGCGTAACGACCACCCAGAAATTTCGGATCACGTTCAATTTGTGCACACTGCAAGCTGCTCAGCGCAATCGCCTGCGCGGGCTGGCGATAACTGGTAGAAATCAGCGCTAATCGCTGCACCATATTGGGGTAGCGCAGCGCCCATTCTAGCGCCTGAAACCCCCCCATCGAGCCACCCAAAACCAGCTTGATTTTTGCAATGCCTAAATGCGCCGCCAGCAGGTGTTGATGTTGCACAATGTCGCCGATGGTGATCTCAGGAAAGTCGGCACCACCGTGGGTGTGTGGCCCGGCGCTGCCGTAACAGCCGCCGAGCACGTTGGCACAAACAATAAAATCACGCGTGGGATCCAGCGCTTTGCCTACGCCAAAAAGATCTGGCCACCAAGTTTCAACATCGCTGCTACCGGTCAGCGCGTGGCATACCCAAACCACATTGTCGCCCGCCGAATTCAATGTGCCCCAGCTTTGATAACCCACCGTTGCACGCTGCAAAACAGCACCGCTTGCCAATAAAAACGGCGCTTCCGGCGTGTAGCTCTTCACGCTGTCGGGTGTGTGGCCCGCAATATCTGGCGCAAGCTTTGCGCCAGGGGGGCGGGTATCAAGCGGGGACATTTGCGCTTAAGCCGCCAGCTGCTGTGCTTCAGGCACGGCGCGCGTGCTCAACTTGTCCAGCGCCTGCGCAAAATCACTAATAATGTCTTCGATGTGCTCAATGCCGACGGAGATACGAACCAATCCAGGCGTGACACCGCTTTGCAACTGCTCGGCTGCGCTGAGTTGCTGATGCGTGGTGGCCGAGGGCTGGATGATCAGCGTTTTCGCATCGCCCACATTGGCGACATGGCTGACCAGCTTGAGCGAATCAATCAATTTGCTGGCCGCGTCAAAGCCACCACTCAATTCCAAAGTAAACACCGAGCCAAAGCCGTGGCGCAGATATTTTTTCCCGCGCAAATGGTTAGGATGGTCACTAAAACCCAGATAATTTACTTTTGCGACCTGTGGATGTGCGCGTAACCAATGCGCCAATTGATGCGCATTTTGCTGGTGCCGCTCAACGCGCAAACTTAAGGTTTCCAAGCCTTGAATCAAAAGAAACGAGTTGAACGGGCTTTGGCTTGCGCCGAAATCACGTAAGCCTTCGACCCGCGCGCGGATCGCAAACTGGATATTACCAAACGGGCCTTTGGGGCCGAAGGTGTCGGAAAAGACTAAGCCGTGATAGGACGGCGATGGCGCGGTAAACAGTGGATACTTGGCCTTGCCCTGATGTAATTGACCGTAGTCAAACTTGCCGGCGTCGATAATTACGCCACCAATCGCGGTGCCGTGGCCGCCAATCCATTTGGTTGCGCTGGCAACCACGATATCCGCGCCAAATTCAATCGGTTTGCATAAAAAGCCACCGGCACCAAAGGTGTTGTCAACGATCAAAATAATGCCGTGTTCGTGCGCAAGCGCGCTGAGCTTTAAAAAATCCGGCACATTTGCACCCGGATTGCCAATCGTTTCCACGTAAAGCGCTTTGGTGTTGTCATCGATTAGTGCTCTAAAGGTTTCCACGTCATCGCCGTCGGCAAATTTGACCTGGATACCCAAGCGCGGCAGGGAAACCTTAAATTGATTATAGGTGCCGCCATAGAGCTGACTGGTCGAGACAATATTGTCCCCGGCTTGCGCAATCGTGGTGATCGCTAATAGCTGCGCGGCTTGAC
>JAYTAO010000166.1:0-4612 GCA_043737435.1 Rhodanobacteraceae bacterium
GCCCAGTCGTTGATCAGCGCATCATTACTGTCGGAAAGCACCAGGATTTCTGATAGCGCAAACGCAAGCCGCTGACGCAACTGATCCGGTGCGGTGGCCGCACTATGAAACCAGCGATCCAGACGATGCCGCTGGCTGACCGCGAGCCCTTGCGCGGCCGAGCCGCTCAGATAGGGGCGCGTTAACGTCGCTGGAGTCGCGATCTGCGCGTCAATCCAAGCCTCGTAACCGACGCTGCGTAAATTCGCAATGCTAGCCTTAGTCGGACCGAAGCTCGCTTGGGTTAAAAAGCGCGCGGCTAAAGCGTCGGTGGCGGGCACCTCCGCTTCGAAACCATGCGCGAAAATGATTTCTTGCGCGAAGCTCGTGCCGGTCAGGGTCATTGACAATGTCAACGCCAGACTATGCGCGGCTAGCTTGGCCCTGCCAAATTGAGAAATTTTATGCGCAAATATAGTTAGAAACATAACAATGACTCCACGACTG
Source organism: Rhodanobacteraceae bacterium (assembly GCA_043737435.1). GTDB lineage: Bacteria > Pseudomonadota > Gammaproteobacteria > Xanthomonadales > SZUA-5 > JANNYA01. The sequence continues at coordinate 487 of JAYTAO010000166.1, forward strand.
CTGAAGGATGCGATGCTTTGAAAAGGCCCGCTTGTTGAGGAAACGAGGAGGCGACGCGAAAACGAACACGGAAGCGGCACGACACCCAAAGTTTTGTCAGGAAACCGTTGTTTTGGCGTATTTGGACGACGGATGTAAACTAGTCAGATCAGCGCTATCAGCCGCGTTTCGCGTGCGGGCTTTGCTGAGTGTTGGGGATGCGGTTACGATCACCGAACCCCGGGCGATCCAAATTTTCCCCAAGCAATAAGGTTTTATGGCAACTCAATCCAGCACGCTCGCATACTTTGTTGATCAGCTCAATGCCACTGCGCTTGGGGCGGTCACCGCGAAAAAAATGTTTGGCGAGTATGGGATTTATCTGGACGGGCTGATGTTCGCGCTCGCCTGTGATGATCGGCTGTTTTTTAAAACCAAAACTATGCCGGATGAGTTGGTTAACCAGCTCTTTGCGAACCGCACACCCGCCTATCCAGGTGCTACTGCCACGTCGGAACTTGCGGCGGATGCGTTGGAGGATCGTGAACAGCTCATGTTGGTCATGAAAGCGGTCTTGGCTCATCTGCGTGCAGCGCCAGTGAAGGCGAAGCGAGCGGCGGCAAAATTACCAAAACAATAATCAGGACGACCTATGCGCTATTCCGCAATCAATTTAGGCGAAAAATTAGCCAAGTTTTCCGAGCATTACGCGCCGCGCGTGGTGGCTGAGATGAACGACTATCAATTCAAACTGGTCAAGCTGCTCGGCCCGTTCACCTGGCATAGCCACAGCGATACCGACGAGGTTTTTATCGTCGTGCAGGGGCAAATGCACATTGAATTTCGCGATGGCACGCTGGCGCTTGCTGAAGGTGAGATGTTTGCCGTGCCCAAAGGCGTTGAGCACAAACCGGTGGCTGAAGCCGAATGCCACGTCATGCTGGTCGAGCCGCGCGGCGTGGTGAATACCGGTAGTGCCGGTGGCGCGTTGACGGCGCAAAATGATGTTTGGATTTAGTTGGTAATTGTGCCAATGCCAACCGTATTGCGCGCCATTCAAGCCGATATTACGAAGCTGGCCGTGGATGCGATTGTCAATGCCGCTAATTCATCGCTCCTCGGCGGCGGTGGTGTCGATGGCGCGATTCACCGGGCCGCAGGGCCAGAGTTGGTGCATGAATGCCGGTTGCTGGGAGGCTGTAAAACCGGGCAAGCCAAAATTACCCAAGCCTATCGTCTGCCAGCCAAATTCATCATTCACACCGTAGGGCCGGTGTGGCGCGGCGGCGAAAATGCAGAAGCCGCATTGCTGGCAAGCTGCTATCGAGCTTCGCTCGCAATTGCCGCAGCGAAAGGCTTAACGGCTATTGCGTTCCCCAGCATCAGCACCGGGATTTTCGGCTTTCCGATTGAATTAGCCGCCCAAATTGCAATTGCTACGGCACTCGAGTGCGCATCAGAAAACACAAGTTTGAGTGAGGTTATTTTTTGTTGCTTTTCGGCTGCGGATTTATTGGTTTATGAGAAGTTTTTGGCTTAGCCCAATTTTTCACCAGCTGTAAACGCTCAGTCCAGTAGCCCGGTTATCGTCGTTTGTGCGCAACAGCAAGAACTTGTACGCAACCCTCATGCGCGCGGTAGATGATTTTGTATGGAAAGCGAGTGAGAGAAGCTCTGCGAATGTTCGGCTGGCGTTCAATACGGTAGCTAAGTGGTGCCGAAACGACTTGTTCCATGATCCGCTCGAACCCCAACAGATAATCAGCACCAAGACCGGGGCTTTGCGCACGGTAGAACAGAATAGTTTGGTAGTGCTCAGACTCAGCGGCGGGGTGAAACCGAAAAATCAACGAAGCAAAGCCCAGGCTTTGCGACTAACTTCATCAGACGGAATTAAATGCACACTACCGTTATCTATTTCTAAAGCTCGTCGCTCAGCACTATCTAGCCAAAGTTCTGCCGTCTCAGCTTCAGAAGGCTCGTCTAGGCTTTCAAGAAGCTTGTGCGCCAATGCCGCACGTGCGAATGTGGGCATTTTCAACGCTTCGTGTTCGATGGTGTCATTGTTCATGGTGTAAAGTTAGCACAATCTTTCTGTTGCCTGATAGGAATTGGTTCTAATTAGCTGCTAGCCAGCGAACTGTAACCAGTGCGCTGGCCTGATGTATTGCTTTGGCCAGAAATTTTCGCGTAGAGGCTATTTTTTTTCCAAGTATTCGCCTCAGCTTTCTGTTCAAAACCAGACCAACTTTTTATTGTCACAACATTCTTTAAGATGACTTGCCAGTCATCAATTTTAAAGCTTTGCTTATGTTGGGCGTAGACAGTGTAGCGTTTGCATGCTTGTGCAACGAACGCAAACGGCTGGTAGGTGACTTCACCGCGACGCCCCTGTTTGTTGGAAGCCAGCTGTAGATAGTGAAAGCCCGGCTTCAGATTTTGTAAATATCTACCGTCAAAATATCGCTGACCATCTACGGCGAGGATGGTTACATTAAATTGTGTGCTGTCGGAAAGCTTCGCTCCCTCACCATCCAAAATAACAATTGGGCCGGATGCGCAACTGGCTTATTAAAAAATTACGGAGCATGAGAATTCCTTGAAAAGCAACAATTTATTGCTTCGGATCTGGTGGATCGTGATGTTTCAGTGCTGACACCCGTTTCAAGCATTTCAGTTTTAGCACCGCCGAGGCGAATGCTACTGCACCGCCGTCGACTTAGGCTTAAAGCAAGCCCCCGCGTTAAAGCTAAACTGTGGCGGAATATCAATTTTTTCGCTCTGCCCCACGGCGTCCCAAATGCGGGTATCAGACCAGGGCGTATTCATAATGTAGTGAAAACTACCGCCCACCGCACCGTTGTATTGTTCGGTTCCGACATAATTCGTGGTGGTTTCGGCGCTGGAGTGATACAGCACGCTGCCATAAACAATTTCCCCGTAGCGCATCGTCAAGGGCCGATCACTCAAATCCGCGCACCAGGCTTGGCGGCCATTGATATAAAGCACGACGCGATCCGGCCGGGTAAATACATCGAAATGCGTCAGTGGCGCTTGCTGATCAAAGGGCTCAAACATCGGCCCACTGGGCTGCCTATTCGCATTTAGCCGCCAAAAAATGCCGCCGGTGGCATCGGGATCAAAATCAGTCATACCCGCAGGCTTTAATTTGATGATGCCGTTTTCCACTCCAGCGGGATTGATAAAAGCGTGCAGCTGCGAATGCGGCTCGTCATACCAGCCGGGAGTGGCGTTCGGCGGGATGCCCCAATTCCAGTAGCCGCCAAGCTGCAGTAAATTCAAACATTCTTTGTTGTGATATTGATTTAACGGCTCGCCCAACATCGGTGCGCTGGGATTTCTGCCGCCCGCAAAATACAGCGCCGGTTGCCCGACAGGGCGGCCCAGCGGGATATTGCTGATCGGATCGGCCAGCTCCGCACGGGTCGCAGCACCACACATAAACCAGTGCCAATAACGCCGCTGCGTTGCGCCGGAATCCACGCGAAAAAACGAGTGCACATATTTCACCGCATCAAGTTCCTGGGGCTTGGTTTTGGTAGAGGCAAAGTAAATCGCACCCAGCACATCTTGGCCCCAATCGCCAAAGGTGGTGTAGAGCCGGCCGTGCCGACGCCAAATTTGTGCGCCTTTGGGGTTATTGCCGCCCTCCCACATGCCTAAGGCATTCAAAGCTGGCTGCACCGCCATGGTCCAAAAATACCAATCACCGAAGGCCCCGCCGCTGACCAAACCCGCGCCTTCAGGCCGCGTTTCGGTATGCAAAGTAGTCATCACCGCATTACTGCTGAAATCATCGAAAGTGGCATTGGGGCCGATATCGAAATTCGGCGCATTGACCAACTCATCGGCGGCCGGACGCTGCACAGATAGCACACTGCGCGCCAAAACCTGGGGGTCGGCCGGGATACGCGGATCATTGGGCGGCACGGCTTGTCCGATCACTTCTGCCGGTGCCTCGTGGCTTGCATTGACGTTTTTGTAGTCCATCAAGTTTGAGCCCTGGCCGTTTAAAATTTCATTGCCGTAAATGCTGCGTACGTCAGTGAAAGCACGAAAACTAAAGTTACTGCCACCGCTACTGGCTAGCGGCACCGTGCTTAATGGAATGCTGGCATTCGTGTGT
>JAYTAO010000167.1:0-1773 GCA_043737435.1 Rhodanobacteraceae bacterium
GCGGTGGAAGGCTAGTAGGTAACGGTGTTCACCCAGACACACAATCTGGGTGATTGGCAGAAATTATTGCCCGCGCAAGGCAGCAATTCGATCATCTAGCGGCGGGTGCGTCGCAAACAGGCTAAGCGCCTTATGCCCGGTGATCCCCATCGTTTGCACCGACTGCGGCAAAGTGGACTCGCCGCCCCCTTTCAAGCGCTCGAGTGCGGCGACCATTTTGTTTGCGCCCGCCAATTTTGCTGCCCCGGCATCCGCCCGAAACTCACGACGCCTAGAAAACCAAGCCAAAATAATCGAGGCCAACACGCCCAGCAACAGCTGCATAATCATCGAAACCCCAAAATAGACAAAACCGGGGCCGGAGCTGTTATCGCGTTTGAGCGCACTCTCCGCAACTTGCGCAACTATTCGTGAAATCAGCACCACAAAGGTGTTTAAAACCCCCTGCAACAGCGTCATCGTGACCATATCGCCGTTGGCAATGTGGCTGACTTCATGGGCCAGAACGGCCTCGACTTCATCACGACGCATATTGTTCAGCAAACCGACGCTGACCGCGACCAACGCCGAGTTTTTAAATGCGCCCGTGGCAAAGGCATTGGACTCCGGCCCAGGATAAATGGCGACTTCTGGCATGCCAATTCCGGCAGCGTCTGCTTGGCGTTTCACGGTTTGCAGCAGCCACGCTTCAACTTCATTGCTGGGCTGCGTGATGACTTTCGCGCCAGTCGTCCACTTCGCCACAAATTTGCTGATCAGCAGCGAAAAGAACGAGCCGGTGAAGCCAATAACCGCCGAATACACCAGCAATGGCCCAATGCCGCCTGCATAGCGATCCATACCGGTCAAACGCGCGACCAGCGCCAGCATCGCCATGACGGCAAGATTAGTCAAAATAAAAAGGCCAACACGCATCATGCTAATTCCCATCTGAAAATTGTTTCATAAAGCATATGCGGCAGCACAAGCGCCTTTTCCAGTCAAAAGCGCGCTAAACACCCGCGCGTTTAGGCAAAACAAAGAAGTCGTATCGGTGTCTGCATTTACCCGCTCAAGCATTTACCCGCTCAAGGATGCGTAACCACCAACCATTTTCGCGACGCGAATGCCTGATACTCTTTAAGACCGGGCATTTCCTGATGAGCATAGCAGCATGAAAATCTTAATATTTGGCGCATCCGGCATGGTTGGGCAAGGCGTGCTGCGTCAATGTTTACTGGCATCGGATGTTGATTCAGTCCGGGCAGTCGGCCGCAGTGCGAGTACAGTCCAGCAGGCAAAACTTAGCGATCTAGTGCTGCCAGATTTGATGAATTATTTTGCCTCGGAAAAAAATGCCAATAAAGCGACCGCCGCTGAACTGCAAGGCTATGACGCGTGCTTTTTTTGCTTAGGCGTGTCATCAGGCGGCATGGACGAGGCGCGCTACACGCAGCTGACCTACGAGCTAACGCTGGCAGTGGCTAAAACGCTGGCGCGTTTGAACCCGCAGATGACGTTTATCTATGTTTCTGGCGCTGGTACTGACAGTAGTGAGAGGGGCCGAAGCATGTGGGCGCGGGTCAAAGGCCGCACCGAAAACGCACTCATGCGCCTGCCCTTCAAAGCTGCGGTAATGTTTCGCCCCGGCGTGATCGTGCCGCTGCATGGCGCGCGTTCTAAAACTAAATCGTACCGGCTGCTCTACAACATCACCGCACCGCTATTACCGCTTCTCCGGGTGCTATTTCCGAAGCAAATCTTGACCACCGAATCGGTAGCGACAGCGATGCT